>DATJDE010000142.1:0-13570 GCA_035497595.1 Rhizomicrobium sp.
CGCTGCCATCGATCAACTGCCGCCGCGTTGTCGTGAGCCCGTTCTGATGGCGCGAATTGATGGTCTTTCCGGGAGGGAGATCGCAGCGCGGCTCAATCTCGATGAAACGACAGTCTCCCACTACGTCAAAAAAGGCATGCAACTGCTTGCCGACCTCCTCTACGGCACATCGCCCGGAGAGCCGACATGAGCGGCGACGGGCAGGAGACGGCGCGAGACCACCAGGCCATTAAAGATCAAGCTGCAGATTGGCTCTGGCGGCAACAAGCTTCTGAATGGCGCCAGGAAGATCAGGCAATGCTGGACGCGTGGCTCGCAGAGTCGCGCTATCATCTTGCGGCCTATTGGCGGCTAAAGGCCGCCTGGGGCCGAACCGAACGCCTGGCCGCTTTGAAGCCCGGAAGAATGCAGCCTGCAAAAGCTGCCCGACACAACCGCTTCTGGTCTGCTTTGAGGGTCTCTGCGGCTGCCTGTGTTGTTGTTGGTCTGCTTTTGACCGGTGCATATCGCTGGATGCTGCATGAGGAGGCTTATGCAACAGCCATAGGCCAGCGTGCCACGATTTCATTGGCAGATGGTTCCCAAGTTCAGCTCAACACCGATTCCGCTATCTCCGTTAGAGTAGGAATGTGGGGGCGAAGCGTTAAGCTAAAGAAGGGCGAGGCGTTCTTTAAAATTCGCCATGATGCGACCCGCCCATTTACGGTCCTCGCGGCCGGTCACCGGGTCATCGATCTTGGTACTGAGTTCGCGGTACGAACCTTTGATGACCGTTTAGAGGTTACGCTGGTTGAGGGGCGTGCCCGTCTCGAAGCAGTCAGCCCACATATACAGCACCATGCGACAGATCTGATACCGGGCGAGGTTGCGGTTGCTACTGCAAATTCCATGTCTGTCGCGAAGGTGCCAACGCGCACCCTCGCCAATGCGCTGGCCTGGCGTCAGGGAAAGGTCATTTTCAGCCACGTTACGCTCGCTGAGGCCGCTGCGGAATTCAATCGCTACAACGGCACAAAACTCATCATCGAACCGGAAATTGCAGATTTGAAAATCAGCGGCACGTTCGATGCCGGAAGCATAGGTCCGTTCACAACAATGGCGAAGCTTGCATTTGGGCTGCGCATCCAGAAGCGCGAACACGAAATTATTGTGTCACGGGAAAAATCATAACCGGTCGGACAAGGTGGACGACTGTACGTCTTAAAAAGGGGGAAAACATGTACCGGAATATTCAAAGGTCCGCTCTACTCGCGGCGGCAAGTGTCGTTGCTATGGCGACGTCCGTGGCCGCAGAAAGCTTCAATATTCCCGCAGGTGACATGGACCATGCGCTCAGATCCTACATGTCGCAAAGCGGCGTGCAGCTTCTCGTGCCCGACAATCTCGTAAAAGGTGTCAGGACCAACGGCGTAAAAGGCGAGTTTTCTGCTGATGACGCGCTAACGCGCATTTTACGCGGCAGCGGTTTAATCCGCCATCGCGAAGATGGTGCCATGGTTATCTTGCGTGGCGCCCAAACAGAGGCGCTTGAAATTCCACGCATGGAATTCGCCCAGGCAGCGCCCGCACCGCGCAGCGTTGAAACCGTCACCGTCACCTCGTCCAAACTGGGCGGCGGCAGTGTGCAGTCGATCCCGATTTCGATTACCGCGCTGAGCCAGGAACAACTCACCGCGACACAAACCAATGGCGGCCCGGACCTGATCAAACAGGTTCCGAATATGACCTTCACCAAAACCAATTTCAGCGGTTACAGCATCCAGTTACGCGGCATCGGCACGCAGGCGATCTCGGTCACAACCGATCCGGCAGTGGCGGTTGCGTTCAACGATATTCCGTTCATCCGCAATCACTTCTTCGAGCAGGAATTCTACGACGTTGCGCAAGTCGAAGTTTTGCGCGGGCCGCAAGGCACGCTCTATGGCCGCAACGCGACCGCAGGCGTTGTGAACCTGACAAGCGCCAAGCCCACCGATCAGTTCGAAGCCATGGTATCGGCCGAACTTGGCAATTATCACCAGAAGCGGTTTGAGGCGATGCTGAACCTGCCGCTTCTGGATGATCGTGTCGCTGTCCGTCTCGCAGGTGAGTGGACCAAGCGGCAAGGCTATTCCTTCAACGAACTCAGCAATGAGCGTGTTGATGGCCGCGATCTTTGGTCCGGGCGCATGACGATCGGTTGGAAGCCTTCCTCCAAGGTGCAGGCTTATCTGGTCTGGGAGCATTTCTCCGAAGATGATGATCGCATGCGCAGCGCCAAACAGCTCTGCAAAACCGATCCGCTGCCGGACCATGTCGGCAACGAAGAAACGCCGCCCCCTGGTCAACGGTTAAACGAGTCCAGCAATATGGGCGGCTATTTCAGCCAGGGCTGTCAGATGGGCTCGCTCTATTCGCCGGAGTCCTTCGGGGTCCCCAACGGCTTCTCCCTGCCTTATGTGTCTGCGGGCCTCTATGGCGGCATTCTGCATATCGGCCAGAACCCATATGCCAGCACCACCCAGTCGCGCAATCTGCGCATCATCGAGACGTCGCTCGATCCGATCTACAAGGTGAAAAACGACCTCGCCGAACTGAACATCGATTACAACGTCACACCCCAGATCACGATTACCTCACAAACCGGCTACAATCAGGATTTCCTCTGGGCGACACAGGATTACAATCGCTTCAACACAACACCGGGATTTTTCAACCCCGCTGGTGTTGGTGCCAGCGGAAATCCTACACGCGATACCAGCAAGGTCGATTACGGCCTGCTCTCGCCGGATGGCGTGTTCTGCGACCCTCAACTCGGCTGTTCAGACCGGCTGGTGGCGCAAGATCTCTCCACAGAACATGCCTGGCAGGTGTCGCAGGAGTTCCGCCTCACCACAAATTTCGATGGCCCGCTCAATTTTAGCGCAGGCGGCAATTACCTGCATTATGAAACCGCCGAAAATTATTATGTCTTCATCAATGTGATGACGGCTTTCACCTATTGGATGGGTGATTTGCCAGCCCTTCGCCCGGAAGTCGGCCATTGGATACCCAATGTTACAGACGGGCATCAGTGCCTTGCCGGCGCGACCGTAAATGGAAGGGGCGGTTTTCAATACTCCGATCCCAGTGCCCCTACCGCGCCGCCGGGGAACAACAGTTGCATCTATATCGATCCCAATCCGCTCAGCAACGTCAACAATGATGGGCACAATTATTTCCTCAGTCAGAACCCCTATGGCCTGAACTCCTATGCCTTGTTCGGAGAAGCAAACTACCAGCTTGCCGATGATCTAAAACTGACAGGCGGCTTGCGCTGGACCAGGGACGATAAGCATTTCACGCTGATCCCCAGCCAGTTCACCACGGGCGGCTTTGGCTATCCCAGCAGCGGCGTCGTTGATCAAAGTTGGGGGGAGGTCACAGGCCGCGCCGTTGCGAACTGGACGCCCGATCTCAGCTTCACCGACCAGACGCTGGTCTTCGGGTCTTATGCCCGCGGCTACAAGGCAGGCGGCGCAAACCCGCCGGGCCCTGTGTTGATCGCATATGGCGACGGTGACCAGACAAATCCGATTCATCCGCTCACCTTCGATCCGGAATTTATCAACGCCTTTGAAATCGGTACCAAGAATACGTTGTTCGATGGTGCACTCACCCTCAATGCCAGTGCGTTCTATTACGATTACAAAGGCTATCAGATTTCTGAAATCGTTGATCGCACATCGATCAACCTGAATTTCAATGCCAAAGTGAAGGGCGCGGAAATTGAAGGGGCGTGGGAGCCGCTGCCGGGCTTGCGCTTCAACTTTGCCGGTGGCTGGGAAGATACCTCGCTCAACAAAGGCAGCAAGGCTGTGGACCTGATAGATCGCACAGCGGGCCAGCCCGGCTGGATGGTGCTGAAGCCGTTTATCGGGCAAGCCTCCAACTGCATCTTACCAACCTCTGTGGTGGAAGCCGCCATCAAACATCAAGTAATCAGCTCCACCAGCAACAGCCCCGGCTCTGTGGTGGAGATGTGCGGCACCGCTTATGTCAACCACTTCGACCCGGTGACAGCGCTACCCTTTACCTTGCCGGACAGTGCGGGAAATCTCATAGGCGACACAGCTTTCGGGCCCCAGACGATCTCAGGCTATGCCGGTTTTGATCCGCTCACCGCGCCCAACAATGGGCAAGGCTTCGACAAAGATCTGAGCGGCAACAAATTGCCCAATGCGCCGCCCTTCACCGTATCGGCAGGGGCACAATATTCCATCCCGCTCAGCGCCGAATGGGCAGGCACTCTACGCGGCGATTATTATTGGCAGGATTATTCATGGGCGCGCGTCTTCAACGACAATCCCTATGACCGCCTGCGCGGCTATGGCTCCGTAAACCTCACGCTCATCCTCACCAGTCAGGATGGCTGGCAGGTGATGCTCTACGACAAGAACGTGTTCAACACGACCGCCATCACAGGCACCTTCCTCAACAGCGATGACAGTGGCCTGACAACCAATGTCTTCCTGACCGATCCAAAGTTGATCGGTGTGCGCGTAACGAAGAACTGGTGAGCGCGATGAAGAAACAGACTCAAGGGGGGAATGACAAATGAGTGAACTCATCCAATCGCGCCGCAGCTCTGGTGATTTTCGCTGGCAGCTTTTGACAACAGTGTCCGCGCTCACTTTGCTAGCCGGGCTCAGCGCGCCTGCGGCGAAAGCGGCAGACGATGCCGACAGGCCAACCGTCTGGATCGAACTGGGCGGGCAGCTTGAGCGGGCAAGTTCGTTCAGCGATCCGTTCGTGCCAAACTTCCTCAGCAAGAATGCCGATAATCCCGGTTTTGCGCCAATCTCGCTTGTCGGCGCACAGCACACACCGCGCTATGCAAAGGGGGCCGAAGGCAAAATCACCTTCCAGCCCGAAAATTCCGATTGGGTTTTCTCTGCCGGTATTCGCTATGGCCGCGCAAATGGCAACAAGCATATCCACCAGCAAACGCCGGGCAAGCCTCTGCCACCATCGGCATTGGTGAATTCCATTCCGGGTTGGGAAAATCCGCCAATCAAGCTTTTCTCCGACCTGAAATCACGCAACAGCGAAACCCACACCGTGCTTGATTTTCAGGCGGGCAAGGATGTGGGGCTGGGAGGCTTGGGGCAGGGCGGCTCATCCACCGTCAGCCTGGGCGTGCGCTACGCACAATTCTCATCCAGCACAGATGTTCAGTTGAAAGGGCGTTCAGACATCTTTGTCGGCCAAACCGATGTTGGTGGCGGCTTTATGTTTGATGGCGTGAAATACTGGTTTGCCTATACCGGTATTTCACACAGCGAACGCTCGTTCCGCGGCGTCGGCCCAAGCCTGTCATGGGATGGGTCTGCGGCTCTGGCGGGGGATTCAGATACCGGCGAAGTCACGTTCGATTGGGGCCTGAAGGGCGCTCTGTTGTTCGGGCGGCAAAAAGCTCAGATCGACCATCAAACCACGTCCCAACGCTACTATGGGGCGAAAAACCCGACATATCAGGTCATCTATGCCCGTCACCCAGTTGCCTCCCGTTCTCGCAGTATCACCGTGCCCAACATCGGCGGCTTCGCTGGCCTTTCGATGCGCTACACCACGGTGAAGTTCTCCATGGGCTATCGCGGCGATATTTTCATCGGCGCATCCGATATTGGCATTGATGCGCGCAACAGCGCCAATCGCAGCTTCCACGGCCCCTTCGCCACCATCAGCATCGGCTTGGGCGGGTAATACGCGGTGTTCATGCACGGGGTGGCGTTTATCAAAACGCCACCCACCTTTCTGGCGCAAAGCCATCTCGACGATTAGACGATCTGCGCCAACTCAGGCGAAACCGCCATTGGGCCGGATCACTTGTGCATTGACCCAGCCGCCGTCCGGGCCAGCCAAAAACGCAACTGTTCCGGCAATGTCTTCGGGTTGGCCCAATCGCTCCAGCGGCGCAAGCTGCGCAATCTCGGCGATTAGTTGGGCTGGCTTTCCATCGAGAAACAATTTGGTTGCGGTTGGCCCAGGCGCGACGGCATTGACCGTGATATCGCGTCCGCGCAACTCGTTGGCGAGCACACGCACCAGCCCTTCGACAGCGCATTTCGACGCAATATAAGGCCCATAGGCCGGGAACGCTTTGGCGAGCACGCTGCTGGAAAAAGCAATGATCCGCCCACCCGCTGCCACATGCTGCGCCGCCTGGCTGAGAATGAGATAGCTGCCGCGCAGATTGGTTGCGATCACCTTGTCGAAGGTCGCCATGTCGCCATCAGCGATTTTGCTCAAGGGCATGATGGCGGCAGTATGCACCACCACGTCGATCCGCCCGAAGGTGTCGAGCGCGGTCTTGAACAACGCTTTGACGTCGGCCTCGACCGCAACATCGGCCCTTGCGCCCATCGCCTCACCGCCCGCGGCCTTGATCGCGGCAACCACCTCGTCACCCTTGGCAGGGTTACCCGCATACTGCGCGACAAGCGCAAACCCGTCTGCGCCAAGCCTGCGCGCCACAGCGTTGCCAATCCCCCCCGACGCGCCGGTCACAATTGCTACTTTTTTCTGTTCGGTCACGGTGAAATTCCTTTCATGGTAGCGGCCAAGTGGAACCCCTCCGCAATAATGCACGCGCCGCCCGCATCGCGAGTGGCAATTTGGCCCGTCCGCTGCGGCGGCTGGCCACTATCCAGCGGGAACCAGATATGCAATTGATTATCAAAATCACCTTTCGGCCCAAACGGCATGACCATCTCCCAGGCACTCCCGGCATCTGCTGCGCTCACTCGGCTGGATGAGCTGCCCTGCCGTGCCAAAGGCACCATCGTCGGCATTGCCATTCAGCAAAACGGGCTGGCCCATGGCGTTGCACCGGACGAGCTGGAACGGCGCCTGCTCGAAATGGGCTTTGTCGAAGGGGCGCAGTTCGAAATCCTGCATGAAGGCCTGATCGGGCGCGATCCCATTGCGCTCAAGCTCGATGACATGCGCGTGGCCCTGCGCCGCCGCGAAGCGGTGGTGGTGATTGTGGAGCGCGCGCCATGAGCGATGTGGCGCTGCGCCCCGCGCTGATCGCGCTGGTCGGCAATCCCAATTCCGGCAAGACGGCGCTGTTCAACGCCCTCACAGGCGCACGCGCCAAGGTCGCCAATTATCCCGGTGTCACGGTTGAAAAGAAAATAGGCACGGTCACGACGCCTGCGGGCGCCAAGGCCAGAATCGTCGATCTGCCCGGCACCTATTCTTTGCGCGCCCGCAGCCCGGACGAAGAAGTCACCCGCGACATGGTTCTCGGCCGCTTCGCCGGCGAAGATGTGCCAGACATCATCGTCTGCGTCGCCGACGCGACGAACTTGCGGCTGGTGCTGCGCCTGGTGCTGGAATTGAAACAGGTCGGCCGCCCCTTGGTGCTGGCGCTCAACATGTTCGACATCGCCCAGCGTCAGGGCATCCGCATCGATCTTGATGCCCTGTCCAGTGCCTTGGCCGTGCCCATCGTCACCACCGTCGCGGTGCGTAAACGCGGCATGGATGCGGTGCTGGCGCAGGTGGACACTATTCAGGCGGCAGCGGCAGCAAACGGTGAAACGCTCTGGCATGAGCCCAATGCCAGCGAAATCCGCACCTATCACCGCGAGGCCGCGCGCATCCTCAAAGCCTGCGTAAAGCCGCCACTACGCCCCGATACCTGGACGGCGAAACTCGATTCAGTGCTGCTGCACCCGGTCGCGGGCACCATCATCCTGCTGGTCGTGCTGTTCCTCATGTTTCAGGCCGTCTTCACCTGGGCCACCCCAGCGATGGACGGGATAGATTCCAGCTTCACCTGGCTCGGCGAAATGGTGGCGCACTATCTGCCCGATGGTTTGCTGCGCAGCTTCATCGTCGATGGCCTGATCGCGGGCGTCGGCAGCGTGCTGGTCTTCCTGCCGCAGATTCTGATCCTCTTCCTCTTCATCATCCTCTTGGAAGATTTCGGCTATATGGCGCGCGCCGCCTTCCTGATGGACAGGCTGATGGGCGCCACAGGCCTGCATGGCCGCGCCTTCATTCCGCTGTTGTCCAGCTTTGCCTGCGCCATTCCCGGCATCATGGCTGCCCGCGTGATCGACAATAAACGCGATCGCCTCACCACCATCCTGGTCGCCCCGCTCACCACCTGCTCGGCGCGCATTCCGGTCTATACGCTGATCATCGCCGCCTTCATTCCGCGCCGCGAGGTGTGGGGCTTCGCCAATCTGCAAGGTCTGGTGATGTTCGGGCTCTATGCGGCAGGCATCCTGGGCGCGCTGTCGGTGGCGCTGGTGATCCGCCGTTTCATCTGGCGCGGCGCGTCCGAACCGTTCCTGATCGAATTGCCAACCTACAAAGCGCCCGATCCGCTGAATGTGTTCAACGGCCTGCTGCTCAGGGCACGCATCTTCCTGCGCCGCGCCGGCACCATCATTCTCACTTTGATGATCGCGGTGTGGTTTCTCTCCACCTTTCCAGGCGCCCCGCCCGGCGCCACGCTGCCCGCCATTGATTATTCCCTGGCAGGCATGATCGGCCATTGGGTACAGCCCATCTTCGCGCCCATCGGTTTCGGCTGGCAGATGACTGTTGCGCTGATTCCCGGCATGGCAGCGCGTGAAGTCGCGGTCGGCGCGCTCGGCACGGTCTATGCGGTCAGCGGCGATATCGGCGCGGGCACGCTGGCAAACACGCTGGCGCGTCACTGGTCGCTGGCAAGCGGGCTGGCGTTCCTCGCCTGGTATGTCTTCGCACCGCAATGCGCCTCCACGCTTGCGGTGGTGAAGCGCGAAACCAATTCCTGGCTGTGGCCGAGTGTGATGTTCGCCTACATGATGGCCATGGCCTATGCCGCCGCTTTCATCACCTTCCACGTCGCGGTCGCCCTTGGCGCCTGAATCGCCTCGAATCGCACACAGAGTGCGGGCCGCGCCAACTGCCGCATGCCCAACCGCGCCGCTGGCATGCTAATTGCTCTTTACTAAGATTACTTAGCGAGTGCGTACCATTTTAGAACTGGGTTTTCGGATATGACACCCCCCTTCAGGGGCGCAGATGCTCAGAAACCGCCACAGCGCCGCGCTGCCGGGCGGTGGGGGAGCACAAAGCGTGCTCTTATTTTGGCGCCTTTTCTGGCCAGCCTGCTCTTTGGCACCTTGGTCGATCGCGTCGCCCCGGCCTTTGCCGAAACGAGCAAGGCAGTGATCATCGCCGCCCTGACAGACCCGCTCAGCCTCTTTGCCGCGCGCTCGCCCGGCGAACGTGGGGCTGGGGCACTGTTTTCGACCAAAGGTCCGCATGAGCGTGTCCTCTCCGCGGTGCGCGAGCGTGAAGCGCCAGCCGCCGCTGCCCCGGCGGCGGCAATCCCCGCCGCAGACTCTGTTGGGCCTCTTGGTGACCCATTGGGGGACGGCGTTCTGTCCCCGGATCGGGCTTTCGGCGCGCTCCCCTGGCCCGGCTTCTTTCCCTATCCGGGATTCGATTGGCCCGGCATGATTCCAGGCACAGACACCCCGCCGGTCCCGCCAGGCACCAATCCTGAACCGCCTGATACCTCGCCCGTTCCCGAATCGTCGACATGGCTCATGCTGCTCGCGGGGCTGTTTGCCATCGGCCTGAAGACGCGCAGGCCCGCCAAGGCTGCCGGTCCCGAATGTCCGCATATCTGAAAGCCCTGATGGTGCTCGGCGCAGGGTTTGTGGCCGTGGCCCTGCTGTGGCCATCGCCGCAAAAACCCGCCGCGCCAATCCCACCAGCGCACATTGCTGCGCAGGCCGCCCCTGTTGTGATCCACGCGCCACACCCGACCGGGCCACGCATCTGGTACGCCGCCAATAACACCCCACGCCTGACCCTGCCCGATGGACAGCACAAGATTGTGCACAGCGTGCTCAACATCACCGAACCCATGCACTTCGGCAGCTATGTCTGGAACGACACCAACATCCCGGATGGGCCGGTCTGGGTGCGGGTCGATCTGGAAAAGCAGTTGCTCTCCGTCTTCCGCGCGGGCCACGAAATCGGCTCGGCCGTCATTTTGTACGGCGCCGCCGGCAAACCCACCCCGACAGGGGATTTCGCCATCCTGGAAAAGCGGCGGGATTATCATTCGCGCAGCTATGATGCGCCCATGCCCTTCATGTTGCGCCTGACCGATGATGGCGTAGCCATTCACGGCAGCGATGTGCGCAAAGACTGGGCGACGCATGGCTGTATCGGCGTGCCGCTGGAATTCGCGCGCCTGCTTTTTGCGGTTGCACACAAAGGCGATCTGGTCGTCATCCAGCCAGCAGGGCAGGGCGCAGAAAAAGCCTGACCGCCTAAACCCTCAATGCAAACAATTTGAATCAAATAGCCACGCTATTTTTGCGCGTCAGCTAACCAGTTCTGTCCACGTGATTGAAACCGTGGTGCGGGAAAACTCATCTGCGAAATGCAGGAGTGTCCGGCCCCATGGCGCCGCGTCGATTGAACCCGAAGTTGATTGCTCTCGCAGCTGTTCTCGTCAGCCCACTTCTCATGGGCACGGCAACATTGCAGGTGAGTTTCGATCAACGCGTTCTTGCCGCCCAGAACCAGGAGCGTTTGGCGCTCGGCCTTGCCCCCCTCAACTGGACGCCCGCCCTTGCCCAGTCGGCGCAGGAGTGGGCCGATCATCTTGCCGCCACCCAGAGCTTCGAACATGCGCGCGAAAATCCGCGCGACCCGGAAGGGGAAAATCTCTGGGCCGGGACAAAAGGCTATTACAGCCCCGAAGCCATGGTGCACGCCTGGATCCGCGAAAAGAAATTCTTCCAGCCAGGCGTCTTCCCCAACAACAGCACTACCGGCAGGGTTGAAGATGTCGGCCACTACACGCAAGTGATCTGGCGCGCCACTACCCAGGTGGGCTGCGCCAAGGCCGCCAGCGCGCGCGAGGACATTCTCGTCTGCCGCTATGCCGAAGCGGGCAATTACAGAGGCGAGCGCCCGCTCTAGAGCGCGATTCCGCGTCGGCGAAAAACGCTCTAGCCGTCAAGGCTGTCCACCGGCCTTGAATACGCCAACAAAATCATCACTCTGAACCAATGGCCTGGGAAATAATTATTTTCCCGGGCCATTACGTCATTCGCGCAATCCATGCGTCTACCTTTGTGTAGGCAACGCGACCCTCAAACGCGAAAGGCCGGCGGGGGGAATGGTCGAAACAACGCAACTTTCAAGTGAGGTTTCACTGCGGCGCTCAGGCGTAACCGTGGCGGATGAGGCTTTGCATGCCTGGTTCGTCACCGACGTATTATCACTGGAGCACGTCCTGATGCAGTTTCTGCGCAACAACTGGCGCAATGAAAGTGAGGTCGAAGACCTCTGCCAGGACGTTTATCTGCGCGCCTATGCGGCAGCGGCCTCCAGCGGCGTGCCCGAGCGCACCAAGCCATTTGTCTTCGCCATCGCCCGGCATCTGCTGATCGATCGCGTCCGCCACGGCCAGGTCGTGCCGATTGAGGCAATGGCCGAGCTGGAGCGGCTCGAAATCGCAGGCGATGCGCCGGGCGCCGAACGCAGCGTCATCGCCGGTGAAGAACTTCGCCGCCTCTACGCAGCGCTGGACGGCCTTGCGCCGCGCTGCCGCGAAGTCGTTGTGCTCACCCGCATCGAAGGGCTGACGCGCCAGCAGATCGCCGCGCGCATGGGCATTTCCGACCGCACCGTCGCCAAGCATCTCGAAATCGGCATGCGCCACCTCGCCAACGCGCTGTACCGCACGGAGGCGAAGCACCCATGACCCATCCTTTGCCCGCCGCACAAGATGCGCTGTCGATTCAACAGACCGCCGCCACCTGGCTCGCGCGCAGCGTCGATGCCGCCTGGACGGAACAGGATCAAGCAGCGCTCGATGCATGGCTCGCCGCCGCGCCAGCCCACAAACTGGCTTATTGGCGCCTCGATGCCGCGTGGACACGCAGCGAAAAACTCGCCGCCTTGCGCGCCCCACGCCTGCGCGCGCCGCGGCGCAAAGCCTGGCCCATCCTGTTCGGTCTGGCCGCCGCAACCGCCGCGGCCATCATCGTCGTCGCCCTCAGTGGAAAAGTCTGGTTTTCCGAACCAAACTTCCAAACCTTCGCAACGCCGGTTGGCGGCCACAAAGTCCTGAAACTGGCCGATGGCTCGCAGATCGAGCTGAACACCAACACCGTCGTCCGTGTCGGCCTGAAAGAGGCCTCCCGCCGGGTCATCCTCGAAAAGGGCGAAGCGTTTTTCGACATCAAGCACGATGCGACGCGCCCCTTCATCGTCGATGTCGGCGCCCACCGTGTGGTCGATCTGGGCACAAAGTTCGTGGTGCGCGACGATACCAAACGCCTGCAAGTCACGCTGATCGAAGGCAAGGCCCGGCTGGAATCGGCAAACGCCGGAACCCAGGCCCTGCTGCTGACGCCGGGCGATGTCGCGGTCGCCACCGCAACAACCATGTCCCTGACAGCGCGCTCGCCAGTGTCGGCGGCGGCCCAACTCGGCTGGCGCAAAGGCCTGCTCATTTTCGCAAATACGACGCTTGGCGACGTCGCGGCAGAGTTCAATCGCTACAACACGACCAAACTGATCATCACAGATCAACGCACGGCAAGCATCGCCATCGGCGGCACGTTCCAGGCCGGTGATGTGCATGCCTTCGCCGATGTCGCGCGCGGTCTTCTACGCCTGAAAGTGCAAAATCACGATGGAACAATCGTGATCTCGCGCTGACACATCCACATTGCGCACAGCGCGCAGGTGCTCGGTAACACGTTGCAAGGGGGGAATATGCTCAAGCTTCAGTCCATAAGATCGTTTCTGGTCACCACAGTCTGCGCCAGCGCACTGTTCACAGGCGCCATAGCGGCAGATTTCAACATCCCGCAAGGTGATCTCAACACCGCGCTGTCCACCTACGCCCAACAAACCGGCACATCGCTGGTCTATGTGGTCAGCACAGTCCAGGGCATTCAAACCAGAGGCGTGCAGGGCAATCTCTCGCCAGATGCAGCCCTGGTGCGAATCCTGAGCGGAACGGGCTTCATCGTCCGCCGTTTTCCCTCGGGCGCCATCGGCATCGACCGCGAACAACGCTCATCCAACCAAACCAATTTCGAATTCGCTCAGGCAGCGCCCGCACCGCGCAGCGTTGAAACCGTCACCGTCACTTCGTCCAAACTGGGCGGGGCCGATGTGCAAAGCATCCCCATCTCGATCACCGCATTGAGCCAGGAGCAATTGACCGCCACGCAAACCTCAGGCGGTCCCGATCTGGTGAAACAGGTGCCTAACCTCACCTTCACCAAAACCAATTTCAGCGGCTACAGCATCAACATCCGCGGCATCGGCACCCAGGCCATTTCGGTCACAACCGATCCCGCCGTCGCCATCGCGCTGAACGACATTCCGTTCATCCGTAACCACTTCTTCGAACAGGAATTCTACGACCTCGCCCAGCTCGAAGTGCTGCGCGGCCCCCAAGGTACCCTCTACGGGCGCAACGCCACCGCAGGCGTAGTCAACCTGACCACCGCCAAACCAACAGATCAGTTCGAAGCCATGGCCTCCGGCGAAATCGGCAACT
>DATJDE010000143.1:0-3231 GCA_035497595.1 Rhizomicrobium sp.
CGCCACCGCTGGCTGGGGCCTCAAACGCACCGGCCATGGCGATCACCTGAACGCCCTGCTGGCGGAAGCCGAATGGCACCCCGCCGACCTCTGGACCCTGTTCACCCGTGCCGAATGGGTCGAAAACGCCGAACTTCTGGCGGGCCACACGGTCACCCGCGCCGGAAAAATGACCTTCGGGGCCATCCGCGATGTGGCTGTTGCAGACCATCTGAAACTGGGTGTCGGTGTTCTCACCGACCTCAATCTGGTGGGCCGCCCGCTCAAAGCGAGCTATGACGGAAACCCCAACGGCACCATGGTTTTTCTGCGCCTGATCGCGCAATAGGCAGGGTTTGGCCTGCGCTTGCACCCGCTCCCCCCGCGCGCTAGGAACGGCCCGGCCCCCAACATAGGAACCTCATTTCATGGCTCGCAAGAAAATCGCGCTCATCGGTGGCGGACAAATCGGTGGAACGCTGGCGCATCTGATCGGTCTCAAGGAATTGGGCGATGTCGTGTTGTTCGACATCGTGGAGGGCCTGCCGCAGGGCAAGACACTCGACCTTTCGCAGGCCGGCCCGATTGAAGGGTTTGATTCGCGCCTCAAGGGCACCAACTCCTATGCCGATATCGCAGGCGCCGATGTGGTGATCGTCACCGCTGGCGTGCCGCGCAAGCCGGGCATGAGCCGCGACGATCTTCTGGGCATCAACCTCAAAGTGATGAGCGCCGTGGGCGAGGGTATCAAAGCCCATGCGCCGGATGCGTTCATCGTCTGCATCACCAACCCGCTCGACGCGATGGTCTGGGCCTTGCGCCAGTTCTCCGGCGTGCCGCACCACAAGATCGTTGGCATGGCCGGTGTGCTCGATAGCGCCCGCTTCCGCCATTTCCTTGCCGAAGAAATGAATGTCAGCGTCGAAGACGTGTCGGCCTTCGTGCTGGGCGGCCATGGCGATACCATGGTGCCGATGCCGCGCTTCTCCACCGTTGCCGGTGTGCCGTTGCCTGAACTGGTGAAAATGGGCTGGCTGACGCAGGACCGCCTGGACCAGATCATCCAGCGCACCCGCGATGGCGGCGCCGAAATCGTCGGCCTGCTGAAGACGGGCTCTGCCTTCTATGCCCCCGCGACCGCTGGCATCGAAATGGCGCAGTCTTACCTGCGTGACAAGAAGCGCGTTCTGCCCATCGCCGCCCATGTCGATGACAAGTTCGGCATCAAAGACCTGTATGTCGGCGTGCTCGCCGTGATCGGCGAAAAGGGCGTGGAACGGATCGTCGAACTCGACCTGACGGCAGATGAAAGCGCCGCGCTGAAAAAGTCGGCCGATGCCGTGAAGGGCCTGATCGAAGCGTGCAAGAAACTGGACCCAAGGCTCGCTTGAAAACAAACGCACCATATTTCGCCCTCCCTTTGGGGGAGAGGCGAAATTTGCAACGCAAATTTCGGGGAGGGGTCGGTACAGCCGGGTTTCTCCCCGAAAAACTATCCTCTATTTTCAAAATTCCAACCGCACTCCTCATCGCGTGCGGTTTTCTTTTTTCAGCGCCCGCTTTTGCGCAAGACACCGCCAGCCTCACCATCAAGATCGAGCGCGTCTCCAAAAATCGCGGCGATATCCGCATCGCGATGTATGACGGCTCGAACTGGGGCGGCACCGAAGGCAAGCCCGCCGCGGGCGCCGTCGTGTCCGCGATCCCCGGCCAGACCGTCGTCACCCTGACCGGCCTCAAGCCCGGCACCTATGCCATCAAGACCTTTCAGGACGAGAACAGGAACGAAAAGATGGATTTCGACTGGTTCGGAATCCCGACCGAACGCTTCGGCTTCTCCAACGACGCCAAGCCCCGCTTCGAACAACCCAGCTTCGATCAGGCAAAGTTCGAGGTGAAGCCCGGCGCCAACGCAACCACCATCACCTTGCGCTGGCTGTTCTAGACGCCCCTGCTGCCTGCGCGCGCAGGCGATGCTAGAGTGTCAGCGCAACAACGC
Organism: Rhizomicrobium sp.; assembly: GCA_035497595.1. Classification (GTDB taxonomy): domain Bacteria; phylum Pseudomonadota; class Alphaproteobacteria; order Micropepsales; family Micropepsaceae; genus Rhizomicrobium. Next base: position 1,979 of record DATJDE010000143.1, read on the forward strand.
TTGCGCCGGTGGCCAGATGATCCCCGTTCTTGAAACCGAGCGCCTTTCCCTGCGCGGTGCAACCGCCAAGGATTTCGAGGCGATCGCCGCCTATATGGCCGACCCCGTTGTGATGCGCTTCCTGGGCGATACGAAGGATCGCGGCGATGCCTGGCGCAGCCTTGCCTTCACCATCGGCCACTGGGCGTTACGCGGCTACGGCATGTGGGCCGTGGAGCGTAAATCCGATGGCGCGATGCTCGGCCGTGTCGGCCTCATCAACCCGGAAGGCTGGCCCGGCCTCGAAGTCGGCTGGACCCTTGCCAGACCCTATTGGGGCCACGGCTATGCCACCGAGGCTGCCCGCGCCGCCATCACATATGGTTTCCTCACCCAGAATGTGAATCGCCTGATCTCCTGCATCGATCCAAACAACATCCAATCCCAGGCTGTCGCCGTCCGTCTGGGCGAAACCAAAGGCGCGGCCCAAAACCTCATCGTCGGCGGCGAAAGCTTCCCCGTCGACATCTGGTCCATCAGCCGCGAAACATGGGCCGTCCAACCTCACACCTGACTGCCGCACGGCCAGATCGATTGACCTTTGCCCATTCTTCCGGCTTCCTGCGCGCCCCATGTCCATCGCCACCGTCTATCGCCCCCGTGATTTCCGCTTCTTCGTCACCGGGCGGTTCTTCTCCACCGTGGCGATGCAGATCCAGTCCGTCGCCATCGGTTGGCAGATTTATGAGCTTACCGATTCGGCGCTCTCGCTTGGGCTTGTCGGGCTGTGCCAGTTCGCGCCGATGTTCCTGCTCACGCTGCCTGCGGGCGACATTGCAGACAGGTTCGACCAGCGCAAAATTCTCGCCCTCGCCATCACCATGCAGGCCTTTGCGAGCGCGCTGTTCTTGCTGCTGACGTTGCTGCACAGCGGCGATCCTTGGCCCTATTACGCGGTGCTGGTGCTGTTCGGCGCGGCGCGCGGTTTTGCTGGCCCCTCCAGCCAGTCTCTGGTTGCCTTTCTGGTGCCGGAAGAAAAGCTCGCCCGCGCCATCGCGCTGTCGTCATCGGTTTTCACCACCGCGGTGATCGCAGGCCCCGCACTCGGCGGCTTTCTTTATGTGCTGGGTGCCCCGGTGACCTATGCGGTCTGTTGCGCCCTGTTTCTGGCAACCGCTGGCCTCACCGTCACCTTGCGCGGGCGCACCCGCGCCGAAACCGTGTCCCAGGGCTCGCGCCTGGAACGGGTCGCCGAAGGTATCCGCTTCGTGCGT
>DATJDE010000144.1:0-2130 GCA_035497595.1 Rhizomicrobium sp.
CGCGGCGACCGAAATGCTGGCGCGCTTTTCCACCGTAGCCGGAGAATCGGGCAGCCCCGATACCTGGCGCGATGTGCGCGGGTTCAGCCTCAAATTCTATACCAGCGAAGGTAACTATGACCTGGTCGGCAACAACACGCCGGTCTTTTTTGTGCGCGACCCGATGAAATTTCCCCATTTCATCCGCAGCCAGAAGCGGTTGCCTGATTCAGGGTTGCGCGACAACCATATGCAATGGGATTTCTGGACCAGCAATCCGGAGACCGCGCATCAGGTAACCTATCTGATGGGCGAGCGCGGCTTGCCGCGCACCTGGCGCAACATGAACGGCTATGGCTCGCATACTTATATGTGGATCAATGCCGCCGGCGAGAAATTCTGGGTGAAATATCACTTCCACACCCAGCAGGGGATGAAGTTCTTCACCAATGCGGAAGCGGCCGCGATGGCGGGCAGTGATGCGGATTTTCATCGCCGCGATCTGTTTGAGGCTATTGCGCGCGGCGAACATCCGCGTTGGACCTTGTCGGTCCAGGTGATGCCCTATGCGAAGGCCAAGACCTATCACCTCAACCCGTTCGACCTGACCAAGACCTGGCCACATGCCGATTTTCCGCTGATCAAGGTTGGCACGATGACGCTGAACCGCAACCCGGAAAACTTTTTTGCCCAGATAGAGCAGGCGGCGTTTTCACCCGGTAACACCGTTCCGGGGATCGGGCTGTCGCCGGACAAGATGCTGCTGGGCCGCGCATTCGCCTATAATGATGCGCAGCGCAACCGCATTGGCACGAACTTTCATCAACTGCCCGTCAACCGGCCCAAGGTGCCGGTGAACAGCTATATGATCGATGGGCAGATGGCGTTCGACCATACCGGCAGCGCACCGGTTTATGCGCCCAACAGCGAAGGGCGCGCCTGGGCCGATGAGACCGGACCGGCGGCGGATGGTTGGGAGACGGATGGCGATATGGTGCGCAGCGCCTATACGTTGCGCACCGACGACGATGATTTCGGCCAAGCCGGAACGCTGGTGCGCAATGTGTGGAACGATGCGCAGCGGGCGCAGTTTGTCGATCAGGTGGCGGGTAGCCTTCTGGGCGGCGTGCACGGCGTGGTGCTGGAGCGGGCCTTCGACTACTGGAAAAAGGTCGATGCTGACACCGGGCGGCGCATCGAAGAAAAGGTGCGCGCAGGGCGCGGTGCAAAACCGGCCGAAGGCATGGGCGAGGCCTGAACCTTTTAAGGCAGCCGCTGAAGCAAAACTGGATTTCGGTTGAATCGCAGTTTTGCTCCAGCTTTTTATTCGTCGCGCGATCACCCGGAAAACCGCTTCACACTTTTCCGATCGCGCTCCAGGTCACGCCTTTCAGCATTCGACCTGGCTGACATCGCGCACCGCGCCGCGCGATGCGTTGGTGGTCATGGCGGCGTAGGCGCGCAAAGCCGGTGAGACCTTGCGATTGCGCGGGCCTGGTTTCCAGGCGTCATTGCCTTTGGCCTGCATCGCGGTGCGGCGCTGGCCCAGCACAGCGTCCGTCACGTCAAGACGGATGATGCGGTTGGGAATGTCGATCACGATGCTGTCGCCGCTTTCCACCAGCGCGATCAGCCCGCCTTCGGCAGCTTCCGGCGAAACATGGCCGATGGACAGGCCCGACGTGCCGCCCGAGAAACGGCCATCGGTGATCAGCGCGCAGGCCTTGCCGAGGCCTTTGGATTTCAGATAGCTCGTCGGATACAGCATTTCCTGCATGCCGGGACCGCCTTTGGGGCCTTCATAGCGGATCACCACGACATCCCCGGCCTTGACCTTGTTGCCGAGAATCGCGGCGACGGACGCATCCTGACTTTCAAAGACCTGCGCTGTGCCGGTGAAGGTGAGGATGGAATCGTCCACCCCCGCGGTTTTGACGATGCAGCCTTCGGGCGCGAGATTGCCGAACAGAACGGCGAGCCCGCCATCTTTCGAGAAAGGATGTTTGGCGGAACGGATGACGCCGTGCTCGCGGTCGGTATCCAGCTCTTCCCAGCGTGAGGCCTGGCTGAAGGCGACCTGTGTCGGCACGCCGCCGGGGGCCGCACGGAAGAAGGTGCGCACATCTTCGCTGGCTGTGCAGGTGATGTCCC
>DATJDE010000145.1:0-14614 GCA_035497595.1 Rhizomicrobium sp.
TCATCCAGAAACAGCACGCCCAGATGGGCAAGACTCACCTCCCCCGGCCGCACCCGCAAACCCCCGCCGATCAAAGCGGCCATGGAGGCGGAATGATGCGGTGCGCGAAATGGGCGCCGTCGTGAAATCGCCCCATCGCGCAATTCACCGGCCAGCGATTGCACCATGGAAATTTCCAACGCCTCGCGTGCATCCAGCGGCGGCAAAAGCCCCGGCAGCCGCGCCGCCAGCATGGATTTGCCCGCACCCGGCGGCCCGATCATCAAAAGATTGTGCCCGCCCGCTGCTGCGATTTCGATCGCGCGCTTGGCGCTTTCCTGCCCTTTCACATCTTTCAGGTCGGGGAGCGAAACGACATCATCCGCCAGCTTCGTGCTTGGCGGGTTCAGTACCTGTGCACCTTTCATGTGATTGACGATGCCGATCAGCGATGGCGCGGCGATGATCTCCACCTCACCCGCCCAGGCCGCTTCTGCCCCGCACGCCAGCGGGCAGATCAATCCTCGTCCCGCTCCACTTGCGGCAATCGCTGCGGGCAGAACGCCTGCCACCGCTGTCACCTGCGCATCGAGCGATAGCTCCCCCAATGCGGTGTAACGCGCCATCTCACTCGCCGGTAAAACCCCCATCGCCGCCAGAAGACCAAGCGCGATGGGCAGATCGTAATGGCTGCCCTCTTTTGGCAGATCGGCGGGCGCAAGGTTCACCGTCACTTTTTGAAACGGCATGGCAAGCCCGATGGCCGAAAGGGCTGCGCGCACCCGCTCCCGGCTTTCGCCCACCGCCTTGTCGGCCAGACCTACAATGTTGAAATTATTGCCAGCGGCGGCGTGGCTGCCGATGTGGACCTGCACATCCACCTCGCGCGCCTCGATCCCCTGAAACGCGACCGTATACACATGTGCGACCGTCATGCCCCATCCCCCCGGAAGACAGAAGGATTAGCGCCCGTTTTGTGCCTTGACGCAATCGCGCAGTGGCTTACTCGGCCCGGGGCAGAATATCGAACGCAATGGTGGTGCGTGTCTGCGAAGACCGGAAGGGCACCGTGCCGTGCCACATATAAGAGGGAAAGAGCACCAGCCGCCCCACCTTGGGCTCGATCATGCGGCGCGCTGGCGCATCAAAGCCCATGTCAAACGGGGGCTCGCCGAATTTCAGCCAGCCTTCTTCGCCGCCACATTCCGGCAGCGCCACATAATAGGCCGAGCTGATCCAGCCGCGATGGACATGGTTCAGGTGATAGCCGCCATCACGCAGCCGCGTGGTCCAGGCCCCGGCATAGCCAAAGCCTTCTGTCTTGCGGCTGAACAGCGGATGCTCCGCATCTTCTTTCATCCGCGCGATATAGGCATTCACCGCATCATCGAAGCGCTCCCGCAAACCCACGATCAGTGGATGATTGGTGGCGAACAGGTCTTCAATCGTCTGGGTGCCGCCGCGCAAAGTCTGGTCGAGATATTCGCGCCCCACCGCATGCAGCGGATCAAGCGCTTCATTCAGGGCGCGGTTAAAGCTCTCCATATCGGCAAAGCCATCGGGTGCTTCCAGATCGAAGGTCTGCACCAGCCTTGCATAGTCATTGATGGCCGCCTCGCGCGGATCGCCCAACTTGCGCATGGCAAGCCCGCCGAGCGCGACAGCCTGCGGATTGGCGGGCAGATGGATCAGCGATGTTTCACTCGCCGCCAGCGCCCGCGCCGCGTCGCCCGCGCGCAGCAACGTCTCGGCAAAGTTGCTCCAGGCCGCCCCATTATCCGGCTCGATTTCGACCGCCCGTTCATGGGCCGCGATCGCCGCATCAAAATCACCCAGCCGCGCCAGCGCCCGGCCCAGCCCATCATGGCCGACGATGTTGTTGGCCCCGGCCGCGATACCTTTCTCAAACCCGGCCTTGGCATCGTCAAAGCGCCCGGCCCGCAGCAGCAGGCTCGCCCGGTCCAGTTCGAGCGCGGGCACGCCCGGCACCGCATCAATGGATTGATCGTAGGATTTCAGGAACTCGTCATCGCGCTCCAGCCGGTAGAGCAGATGGTTCAGCTCGCGATGGGCCATCATGTCCAAAGGATTACGCTGGATCGCCCGGCGATAGGCCTCGATGGCGTCTTCCAGCTTACCCAACCGGTGCAGCACCGAACCGCGCACCGCATCGACATAGGGCATATCGGGGGCCAGCGACTGGGCGGTGTTGAGCAGACCGAGTGCCTCCACATCGCGGCGCTGGGCGGCAACTGCCACGCCCAGATTGTAATAAAGCGCCGATGCCTGACGCGGATCGGTCTGGTTCTGGCGCAAGGTGATCACGGCCAGCGCCTCCGCTTCGCGGTGACGGCGCTGCTCGTTGAGATTGGCGACGAGGCTCTGCTTGGCCATCATCAGATTGGGCTGCAAGCGCAAGGCATCGCGGAAGCTTTTCTCTGCTTCCAAATGGCGGCGCTCATAAGACAGTGCCAGGCCAAGATTGAGATGGCCCTCGGCATAATTGGGCTTCAACGCTATCGCCTGGCGGAAGGCGTCAGCCGCGTCGGCATTACGGTTCCGGTGGCTGAGCACCTGGCCCAGCGCGTTCAAAAGCTGTGGCTGGTCAGGATTGACCGAGAGCGCATGGCGATACTGTTCCTCGGCCTCCGAAAAGCGCCCTTGCGACGCACGCAGCGCGCCCAGCACCTTCAGGGTCTCGCTGTCGTCGGGATCGAGTGCAAGTGCCTGCTGCAGAACAGCTTCACCTTCGTCGGCCTGGTTGCGCTGCAAATGCCCCACGGCTTGCGCCAATAGCGTTTCGACCCGCTTGTTGCCCGGTTTCCTGGTGATCGTTGTCATGTCTGCCGGCTCCCATTCAAAGGCGCTCACGGGGCATAACTGCCGCACTTGCGAAGCTCTGCCGCCCCCCCTACCGTGAGGCTCCGCCATTGATCTGAGAGAGACAAGATGACATCGCAGCGTTTCGAGGGGACCGACAAATATGTCGCAACGGAAGATCTGCGCATCGCCGTGAACGCGGCCATCGCTCTGGAACGTCCGCTGCTGATCAAGGGCGAGCCGGGCACCGGCAAGACCGAACTCGCCTTTCAGGTGGCCGACGCGCTCGGCACGCCGCTGATCACCTGGCACGTGAAGTCCACCACCAAGGCGCAGCAGGGCCTTTACGAGTATGATGCGGTGACCCGCCTGCGCGATTCCCAATTGGGTGACGAGCGCGTCAAGGATGTGAAGAACTACATCCGTCAGGGCAAGATGTGGGAAGCCTTTGATGCGAAGCAGCGGTCCATCTTGTTGATCGACGAGATCGATAAGGCCGACATCGAATTTCCCAACGACCTGCTGCTCGAACTCGATCGCATGGAATTCTTCGTCTACGAGACGGGCGAAACGATCAAGGCGAAGCAACGCCCGATCGTCATCATCACCTCCAACAACGAAAAAGAATTGCCGGACGCGTTTCTGCGCCGCTGCTTTTTCCACTACATCAAGTTTCCCGACCGCGAGACGATGCAGAAAATCGTCGATGTGCACTACCCCGACATCAAGCAGAAGCTGGTGGCCGAGGCGCTCAATGTCTTTTACCAAATTCGCGATGTGCCGGGCCTGAAGAAGAAGCCGTCCACCAGCGAGCTGCTGGACTGGTTGAAGCTGTTGCTCAACGAAGATGTGCCGCCAGAAGCGCTCAAGGAAAGAGACCCGACCAAACTGATCCCGCCGCTGCATGGCGCGTTGTTAAAAAACGAACAGGATGTGCATCTGTTCGAACGCCTCGCCTTCCTTGCGCGGCGCGAGCGTAACTGAGACCGTGATGAAGCTTCTGGCTGCGATCATGTGCGCTGGGCTTTTCGCGGGCGTCGCCTATGCCCAGCCCGCGGGCATGGATGTTTTTAGCGACGGCAAGAACGCCGATAAAACGCATGAAGGCTCGGGCTTCGTCTGCCCCACGACACTTGGCCCCTTTGTACGCGACGCGGTAGGCGAGTCCGATCCCGAACAGCAGACCGCGACCTGCAACTATTCCACGCAAGGCGGCGTCTACGGCACCATCACGTTATCGCCGCTGCGCAGCAATTACGAACCCAAAGCCTCGCTCGCCGCGCAATTCGAACAGCAACAGGCAACGGGCGGAAAAATGGTGTGGCAGGGAACGACCACCGTTGGTACGCCCCCGCTCGCCATCTACTCCCGCCTCTACCAGACCGCCAGACTGGAAGACCTGAAATATACCGTTCTGTATTCCAGTAGCGCGGTGAAGAACTGGGTGGTGGAAACCACCATCGAATATGCCGATCCGCGCGACAAGCCGGAAAAAGATGCGTTCTTCAACGGCGTCTATGAGGCGGCACTGGCGCAAATAGGCAAATAGCCATTTTGGACAGTCGGGCGGCCCAGGGTTAAGATCGCACCTCTGCCATCAGGAACCGCAAAAGATGTTTTTCCAATTCTTCGACGAGTTGCGCACCGCCAAAGTGCCCGTCACGCTCAAGGAATATCTGGCGCTGATGGAAGCGCTGACGAAAGACGTCATCGAGTTGAAGATCGAGGAATTCTATTTCCTCTCCCGCACCGTGCTGGTGAAGGATGAAAAGAACCTCGATAAATTCGACCGCGTATTCGGCCATGTCTTCAAGGGGCTGGAATCGCTTGATCCGTCATTGCTGGCCCAACTACCGGAAGACTGGCTCAAAGCGCTGACTGAAAAGTTCCTCAGCGAAGAAGAAAAAAAACAGATCGAAGCGCTCGGCGGCTGGGAAAAGCTGATGGAGACGCTGAAACAGCGCCTTGAAGAACAGAAGAAGCGCCACGAAGGCGGCAACAAGATGATCGGCTCGGGCGGTACCTCGCCCTTCGGCAATTCGGGCTATAATCCCGAAGGCGTGCGCATCGGCCAGGACAAGTCGCGTCACGGCAAGGCCGTGAAAGTGTGGGACCAGCGCGAATATAAAAACCTCGATGATTCCGTTGAGCTCGGCACGCGCAATATCAAGGTTGCGCTGCGCCGCCTGCGCAAATGGGCAAGGCAGGGCGCGGAAACAGAACTCGATCTTCCCGGCACGATCCACGATACGGCGAGCAAAGGTTATCTCGATCTGCGCCTGGTGCCCGAGCGGCGCAACACGGTAAAGGTGTTGCTGTTCTTCGACATTGGCGGCTCGATGGATGCCTATATCAAGCTGTGCGAAGAACTGTTCAGCGCGGCGAAAACCGAATTCAAACACATGGAATTTTTCTATTTCCACAACTGTCTCTATGAGACCGTGTGGAAGGACAATCGCCGCCGGCAAAACGAAAAAACCAATACCTGGGATGTGCTGCACAAATTCCCGCATGACTACAAAGTGATCTTCGTGGGCGATGCCACGATGAGCCCCTATGAAGTTACCTATCCCGGCGGCAGCGTCGAACATTGGAATGAAGAAGCGGGCGCTGTGTGGCTGGATCGCGTGGCGCAGATCTATCCTCAAATGGTCTGGCTCAATCCGGTCGCGCAGAAGCATTGGGAATACACCCCGTCCATCGGCCTGATCAATCAGATCACCAACAACCGCATGTTCCCGCTCACGCTCGCAGGGCTTGAAGCGGCAATGCGTGAACTCACCCGATGATACGCGACGAGACCTATATTCCCGCGCTTGGCAACCACGCGCTGACGCCGTTCTACGATGTGGCGATCGCGCTTCTGACCCGTGAACGGGTGTGGCGCCAAGCGTTGTTGGCCCAGGTCGCCCCTAAATCCGGCGATACAGTATTGGATATCGGCTGCGGTACGGGAAGTTTTGCCGTGTTGCTCAAGAAAGCCGCCCCTGGCGCTACAGTGATCGGTCTTGATCCGGATCGGGAGATTCTTGAACGGGCACGCATGAAGGCGCGTGCAGCAAGTGTCGACGTGGATTTCCAACACGGTTATGGCAACGATGCAGCAGCGGTGGCCAAACACGCAGGCGTAACCAAAGTCGTGTCGAGCCTTGTCTTCCATCAAGTGCCTGTCGCCGGAAAGAAGGCTGCGCTGGCTTCAATCTTCGAGGCCTTGCCTGCGGGCGGTGAACTTCACATCGCCGATTACGGCCTGCAACGCACGTTTGCGATGCGCACGCTGTTCCGGCAGGTTCAGCGGCTCGATGGTTTTGAGAATACGGAACCAAATGCCAAAGGCATGTTGCCGCATTTTATCGCGGATGCCGGTTTTTCGGATGTACGGGAGACAAAAATCATCCCCACGCTCACAGGTTCAATTTCGCTTTATGCCGGTCGCAAGATCTAACACCCATCGGAGGACGCCATGCTGAAAGTCCACCATCTCAACAATTCGCGTTCGCAGCGCATCTTGTGGCTGCTCGAAGAAATGGGCCTGCCCTATGAGATCGTAAAATATCAACGCATGACCCCAGTGCCGCTCGCGCCGCCGGAATTGAAAGCGGTTCACCCACTGGGAAAATCTCCGGTGATCGAGGACGGGGCGCGTAAAATCGCGGAATCCGGCGTCATTGTGGACTATCTGATCGAGACCTATGGCAAGGGAAAATTTCAACCGGCAAAAGACAGCGCGGAGCATTGGCCTTACGTCGAATGGCTGCATTTTGCCGAAGGCTCGGCCATGCTGCCGCTGCTGATGGCGCTCTACACCAGCATGCTGGGCGATGCTGCGATGATGCTGAAACCGCGCATAGACAGCGAAATCGCCAATCATCTGTCGTTCATGGAAGGCGCGCTTCAGGGCCGTGATTTTTTCGTTGGCAACGATCTCACCGGCGCCGACATCATGCTGCTTTTCGTGGTTCAGGCCGCGGGCGCACGGCTCGAACCCTATCCGGCGCTCACCGCTTTCCGTCAGCGTATGGAAGATCGGCCCGCCTTCAAGCGCAGTGTTGAAAAAGGTGGGCCTTATCAGCTGATGAGCCGCTAGGCTTTGGTGGCGCTGCCCCAGCTGTTGAAGCCTGCAAACCGCGGCGTGCCGGGCAGATACATCGTCTCCATGTCCGCTATGTGGAAGCCGCTATCCTGAATCAGCTGCGGGATGGAGCGCGAAAGGTGGCACCCGCCCGCGATTTTCTGCCACAGCGGATCGATCCTGTTTTGCCAGCGCCGCACATTTTCGTCCGGCGCAGCGCCATGTTCGCAAAAGATCATTCTGCCATTTGGCTTCAACACCCGCCGCATCCCCGCTAGTGCCTGCATCACATCGGGAATGGTGCACAGCGTATAGGTGATAAGGATCGTATCCGCCGCCTCGTCGTCCAGCGGAATGGATTCAGCTTCCAGATCCAAAAAGTCGATGGTCAGCGGCGATGCCGCCACCAACCCTGCCGCCCGCGCCCGCATCTGCCGCGAAGGCTCCAGTGCCCAGAGATGGGTGACCTTTTGCGGATCGTAAAACGGCAGATTATGCCCGGCCCCAAAGCCAATCTCGAGAACCCGCCCCTCAGCCCGCGGCACAACTTTGCGCCGCTGATAACGGATCGGCTTGGTCCCCATCATCGCGCTTAAAAGCGGCGGCAGGATATGGCGGTCATAAAATCCCATTGGCGTGCCTTTCAAACGGGTTTGATATGCGCACGAATCCAGTCGGAAAATTCGCTTTCGGAAAACGCACCAGATGCGACAGACAGCATGGTAAGCGTCGCCTGTACCTGATCTGCGATCAGCCGAAACCCATTCAGCCGCAGAAAAAGGCCAGTTGCAATAAAGGCGATGCGTTTGTTGCCATCAACAAAGGCATGATTTTTTGCAAGCCCATAGCCGTAACATGCCGCCAAACGCGCGACGTCCGTCACGTTTTCGTAGGCAAAGAGATTTTGAGGCCGTGCAAGCGCGGATTCGAACAATCCATTGTCCCTCAAACCGTCCGCGCCGCCGTGTTCGGCAACACTTTCGCCATGGAGGAGTTCAAGCACGCGACGGTCAAGCCAGACCGGGTCGCTCATTTTGCGAGCGCGCGCAGTGTATCGCGGTAGTCACGCATGAACTCCCGCCCTGCCTCGATCTGTTTTTCGACATCCGCGTCATAAGCCGTCAGCCGCAGCCCGTCCGCGGTTTGGCTCAAGGTCAGGGAATCGCCTTTATCGGCATGAAGTGCCGCAAGCGCTTCTTTCGGAAGGACAATCCCAACCGAATTGCCGATCTGGATGATCCTGGTTTTGCCCAGCATACTGCACCTGTTCTAACATTCGTTAGAGCAGGTTAGAACAAATGTTATAACGAAACAAGTTGGCTTATTCCGGCGCGACCGTGACTTTGAGCCCGTCCAGTTCGGGGGCGCAGATGATCTGGCAGGACAGGCGCGAATTTTCTTCCACCGCCAGCGCCATATCCAGCATGTCGGTCTCGGCATCGGATTTGGGCTTCAGTTTTTCTGCCCAGTCCTCATCCACATAGACATGGCAGGTTGCGCAGGCGCAGGCCCCGCCACATTCAGCCGTGATCGGCAGCCCGGCATCGCGCAGTATTTCCATCACCGTCCAGCCATCGCGGCCTTCAAGTTCGCGCACATCGCCGTTTCTATCGGTCGCAATAATTTTCATGATCAGGCTACGCCCAGTTTTTTCTGAAGGTTGGAAGACGAGGTCGTGTACTGGAAGCGCAGCTTCTCATTCGGTTTCACAACGTGGAAGGCAGCTTGCGCCATCAATGCCGCCTCATGAAAGCCCGAAAGAATGAGCTTCAACTTACCGGCATAGTTGTTGATGTCGCCAATAGCAAAAATGCCCGGCGTGGTGCTCTGGAATTTCGCTGTATCCACCGGGATCAGGTTTTCATGTAGATTGAGACCAAACTCCGCAATCGGGCCAAGTTTGATGGTCAGCCCGAAGAACGGCAAAAACGCATTCGCGTCGATCTTGAATTCCTGCTTGTCGGCGCCGGCAAGGGTCACCTGTTCCAGTCTGCCGCCTTCGCCATGCAAACCCTTCACGCTGGCGACATGGAATTTGACCTTGCCCTGCTCCACCAGCTCGCGCATCTGGTTGACGCTGTGCTGTGCAGCGCGAAAACCATCGCGGTGATGCACCAGCGTCAGCGAATTGGCGATGGACGCCAGGTTCAAGGTCCAGTCGAGCGCGGAATCGCCGCCACCGGCGATCAGAACGTCCTTGCCGCGGAAATGGTCCATCTTGCGCACCGCATAGAACACGCTCTTGTCTTCATAAGCGTCGATCCCCGGAATGGGCGGGCGCTTCGGTACAAAGCTGCCACCACCGGCGGCAATCACCACTACGGGTGCAATGATCTCGGTGCCCGCATCGGTCGAAAGCTTCCAGCGCCCGTCCTCCAGCTTGGTGAGGGCAGAAGCCATCTGCCCAAAATGGAAGGTCGGGCTGAACGGCTTGGCCTGATCCATCAGCCGGTCGGTCAGCTCCTGCCCCGTCACAATGGGCAGGCCCGGAATGTCGTAGATGGGCTTTTCGGGATAAAGCTCGGTGCACTGCCCGCCCGCACGGTCCAGAATATCCACCAGATGACATTTGAGATCGAGCAATCCCAGCTCGAATACGGCAAAGAGGCCGGTCGGGCCTGCTCCGATAATGGCGACATCTGTTTCGATGGGGCTCGTCATGCTCTATTCCACATATTAAGAGTGTATGAAGCGATAAACGTCATTGTATATATGTAAAAAGGAAGGGCCAAACAATCCCCGCTTTTCGCGGTTGCGGGGCGCAAGTGTCGCGGAGCGTTCTCTTGCCCCCGGCAAGGCGCCGACGGCAAGAGTTAAACGCGGATCCGGAAAAAAGAGCAGATCGCATGACCCAACCCGCCCCCGCCGCCGATTGCCGCTCGATGGATGAGGTGCGCGCCCAGATAGACCGGCTGGACCGGGCGCTGGTGGCCCTGCTGGCCGAACGACAGACTTATATCGAACGCGCTGCGGTGCTGAAAACCGCCCGCGATACCGTGCATGACGACGCGCGCATAGAAGATGTGGTGGCCAAGGTGGTTGCCGAAGCGAAAAAACAGGGCCTCAGCCCGTCCATCGCCGAACCCGTTTGGCGTGAACTCATCGCCCGTTCGATCGCGCTCGAATTCGATACCTTCGACCGCAAATAGCGCATCAGCCCAGATAGGATTCGATAAAGGCCAGCACCTGTCCGCACTGCGCCTCGATCATGTTCAGGCTGGCCCGTGCCTCCGCCCGCTGCGCGGCAGGATCTAGTCGCTCCGCTTCGGCGATCGCTTCAGCCAGCGCAAACGCACCAATCCCGCGTGAGCCACCTTTGAAGGTATGGGCCGCGTCGAACCAGCCTGCGCAATCGCGCGCGGCCAGGCTTTTCTCCAGCTGCGCCAGCATATCGGCCGCCTGGCCCTGGAATAGCTGCAACACTTCGCCATTCACCGCCACGTCGCCGCCCGTGTACTGGTTCAGATGCTCCAGATCGACAGCGGGTTGCTGTGGCCCGGCACGCAAAGTCTGTTCGTTAGTCATTGTGGAAATCCAGGCGGGACGTTTCGACCCTTTGTTAAGGCCTAAAAGGGCCGCCAGCCACTGGGAAAGGGCGAAACGCCAATCATCCAGGCGTGGCTGAACAGCACCACGGCAAACAGCAAAACAGCCATCCCCATGCGCCAGTCCAGAATCTGCACCCAATTCAGTTTTGCGCGCCCAGCGATCACCGCGCCAAACGGCACGTTGGAGGTGCGGGCCGCAAAGCCATCCCAATCGGCGCCCATTTTGCGCTTGCGCTTGGCGTCGATGGAAAGCGGCCCCAACAGCGCCAGCACGAAGAAGGTGGCGAACAGAATAACCGACGCAATATCCCCGTTCATCAGCAGATGCAGCGCAGACCAGATTGCCACGCCCCATAAAAAGGGATGCCGCGTCACCGCCAAAATCCCCCGCACCGCGTCAGGGCGTGTTGCCACGCCTTCCTGCCGCACAGAGGTTGGATTTGCGGTGAACAGGCCGGGGACTGCCAGAATGAAGGCGAGAAACATCAAAGGCAAAGCCAGATGCTTTATCCCCACACCCAGATCAAAGAGCACCCGGTTATCCGGCCCGGCAGAGGCCGCGTTATAGCTGATGACGAGCCAGACAATCGCGGCGATAGAGGCAAGTGAGAACAGCCCCATATAGGGTCCTTCCCCAATGGCTCCTACCAGCCCATCGCGTAGCCGCGTGCCCGACACCAGAAAATGAATCGCCAAAAAAACCGCAGCGGCGGCGAACAGCATGCCCATACCCATAGTACCTCCCACGCGCCGGAACCCACGCAAAGCCAAAGTCCCAAGCCGGAGTCTGGAGTGGTTCGCTGCCTTGCGCCACATTTTTCCCATCGCCGGATTCGCGCGACAGCGGCGGAAGTGGTTAAATCAGGGGTCGATCAGCGCAGCCTTCGCTGAGGGGTAGGATCACTTTGCGTAATTTTTCCACTGAGCCGGTCCAGCCGGTTGCCACCGTCTCGGAAACACCGTCGTCAGAAACATCATCGGCGGACAGGGCCACTGCGCCCGAACGCCAGAAAAAGCCTGTTTCTCCGGTAAAAACTGGCACCGGCGGGATCGTGTTTGCGATCATTTTTGCCGGATTCTGGGTCGGCTGCGCGGCCGCCTATCTCTTCGGCTATGTCGGCCCGCGCGGCTGGGGCGGAATCGATCCGCAAATGGGCGCGCTCTTCGCCGCCATCGTTCTGGCCCCGCCTGCCCTGTTCATCGCCATTGCCTGGGTACTCGGCCGGGGGCAGGCCATGGGCCATCTGGTCGGCCAGCTCTCAGACCGGGTGGAACTTCTGGTCACCGCCGACGACACCACCGCCAAAACCGCCGCCAAGCTGGGCCGCACGGTGCGCCATGAGCTCGATGCCCTGAATGCGGGAATCGACGGCGCCTTCCAGCGCCTCCGCGCACTCGAAAACCTGCTGCAAACCCAGATTGCCGCGCTGGATGAAGCCGGCGCGCGCACCGATGTGCGCGGCGAGGCCCTTGCCACCCGCCTGATTCAGGAACGTGAGAAGCTCGAGTCCATCGGCGAACTTCTGGGAGACGCCGCCACCCGCGCCGGTGAAACTGTCACCGCCCATGCCAGCGGCCTCAAGGCAGTGATCGAGTCCGCACAAAATTCTCTCTCCACCACCGCCACACAGACCGGCGATGCCCTGCAACACCGCACTGAGGCGATGAAGGCGACACTTGAAGATGCGCGCGGCGCGCTCGCGGCCTCCGCCATCAAGGTGCAGGACGTGCTGTCGGATCGCGCCGAGGAATTGAAGGCTGGTATCGGCTCCGCCGAAGACGCCTTCGGCATCTCTACCTCACGCGCGCAAGACATTCTGATCGCACAGGTCGAGCAGTTGAAAGGGGTGATCGGTTCGGCAGGCGATGTGTTGATGGAAGGCACCATCCGCGCCCATGAATTGCTGGCCGAACGCACCGAACGCGCCAATGAGCTGATCGCGACGCGCGTCACCCAGATGAAGACGGTGATCGACTCCTCCGAAGGCGCGCTTGGCCATGCTGCCGGTCAGGCGAGCGAACATCTCGCGGGCCGTGTCGCTCAGTTGCAGGCGATCATGGAAACGGCGGAAGGAAAACTCATCGCCGCCAGCCAGTCGCTGGAAAAACAGACAAGCGCGTTCCATGCCTCGGTCGAAAACGCGGCGCAGGCGCCTCACACGGTCGCTGTCGAGCTGGACAAGCACGCCAAGCAGATCGAACAGGTTGCCGATACCACCATGGCGCGCGCCGAATTCGTGCTCGGCCGTCACGAACGTCACCGCGCGCAGATGAATGATCTGCTGCAAAAACTGCGTGATGAAGGCCAGGCATTCGATGTGGCGATTGCCCATGAACGCGGCGCGCTCGAAAAGGCTATTGCCACGCTCTCTCCCGAAGCGCGCAGGCTTGAAACATTGGCGTCCGACACCGAACATCAGATCGAAATGATCATGTCCAATGCCGCAGCGCGCGCGGGCAGCATCGCCGATGTTTTGGCGCGAGAGGCCACACGCCTCACCGAGGTCAGCAACAGCGCCAGCGACAGTCTGGAGAAGATCACCCACACATTGCGCGAGGCGGGCGACAGCGCTCATATGTTGATCGGCGACACCGCCGCCAATGCCAAATCCAACGCAGCAGCGCTGGTGGGCGAGGCAATGGCCGAATGTGAAAGACTGATGCACGCAGCATCCGATCTCGCCGCCAAATCAAAAGAGGTGAGCGCCGATCTGGGCCGCGCCGTCGGTGACGTACAAACCCATATGGCCACGCTGCCGGGCATCGCCCAGCAGGAAGCGGCGCGGGTACGCGAAATGCTGCGCGGCGAAACCGAAGAAATTCTCGATCTGTCGGCCCGCACCATCGCCACCATTCACGCGCGCAATGCCGCAAAGTCTCAGCGTACTGAAACCGATGCCGCAACAAGCGATCCCGACAGCCTGCTTGCCCGCGCCCGTAAGCTGACCCAGCGCCCCAAACGCAAAATCGAACCACGCCCGACTGAAATGAACGACCCCAAGGGCTGGAATATGAGCACCCTGCTCGCTGCCGTCGAAGATGGCGAAACGCGGGATAAAGAATTGCGCCCGTCCGCCGCCGCGGCGCTCGGCGCGCTGGAAGCCGCTCTTGCCGATATGGCCATTGATCTTGCCGCCTTCGATGCGGGGCCTGCGCCGGGCGAGGACGATTGGCGGCTCTATCTGGCGGGGGATCGCACGGTCTTCGCGCGCAGGCTAGCAGGGGCGATTGATTCCGATGCGATGAACCGCATCGTCAATCTCTATCGCGAGAACACCAAATTCCGCGACGCCGCCGACACCTATATGGGCGAGTTCGAGGCCCTGCTCGGCCGCGCCAAAGAAGGCGATGGCGGCGGGCTTCTCACCTCCACCATGCTGAGCGCGGATACGGGAAAAATTTATCTCGCTCTGGCGTACGCGCTAGGGCGTCTGGCCTGATTTGCGCAAGCGCGCGGCGTAAAATCCGTCCATCCCGCCGCTCTGCGCGTGATGGAACGGCAACGTGCGCAAATCCCCCTCCGCGCTAATGGCTTCGGTAAGACCGAACAGTTCTGAGGGTTGAACAGGCTCGCGCTTGAAATCAGCATGTGCGGCCAGAAAGCCTGCGATCTGTTCTGGTCCCTCTTCCGGTTCCAGTGAACACACCGCAAAGACCAACACGCCGCCCGGCGCGACCAGATCGGCGCTCGCGTCCAGCAACTCCTGCGCGGTCGCCGCGCACAGCGTCACGTCCGAGGCGTTCTTGATCCAGGGCAATTCAGGGTGGCGGCGAATGGTGCCGGTGGCGCTGCATGGCGCATCCAGCAAAACAAAAGGTGCTGGGTCGGGCGGCGAAAAATCGCGCACATCTGCTTCCACCAATTCGGCGTCGAGCTGCAGCCGTGTCAGATTTTCCCGCACGCGGGCAAGCCGCAAAGGCTCGCGTTCAACAGCGGTCACAACCGCGCCCATCGCTGCCAGTTCGGCGGTCTTGCCACCTGGTGCCGCGCACAGATCAAACACACGTTGCCCGCGCACATCGCCAAGCAACCGCGCAGGAAGGCTGGCAGCGGCATCCTGCACCCACCAATCGCCATCTGCGAAGCCGGGTAACTGGTCAACACGTCCTGCCTCGCTCAGCCGCACAATATTGCCGAACATGGGTGTCGCACCGTCGATGCTCGCTCCGTCTTTCAACGCAATGTCGAGTGGCG
>DATJDE010000146.1:0-2542 GCA_035497595.1 Rhizomicrobium sp.
CACATGGCCCGCTTCATCGCCATCATCATCGCGGTGGCCGTGATCGTCGCGGGCGCGTTTCAATGGGAATCCGCAAACTACAAGGCCCCCGGCCCCGCCGCGAGAGATGGCCAGCAAACGCTGGTCCTCATTGCACCGGGCGCGGGCGTCTCCAAAATCGCCACAACGCTTGAAGCGGCGCGCGTCATTCCGCGTGCGTGGCTTTTCTGGGTCGGCACGCGCCTGCGCGGTCAGGCCAAGGCGCTCAAAGCAGGCGAATACGCCATCCCCGCCCATGCCAGCCTTGCCGATATCGCGGCGCTTCTGATCTCCGGCAAAAGCGTGCAGCATAAACTCACCGCTGCCGAAGGGCTCACCAGCCAGATGATCTACGATCTGGTGAAGAACGATCCGGTGCTGGTGGGCGATGCCGGAAAAGTGCCCGCCGAAGGCACGCTGCTGCCCGAAACCTATCTCTTCACCCGTGGCACCACCCGCACCGAACTGCTCACCCGCATGAGAAGTGCGCAAACTGCGCTGCTGGACCGCCTGTGGGAAAACCGCGCCGCCGATCTGCCGATCAAAACGCGCGAAGAGGCATTGACGCTCGCCTCCATCGTCGAAAAGGAAAGTGCGCTTAGCACCGAACGGCGCCATGTCGCCTCGGTCTTCGTGAACCGCCTGAAGATCGGCATGCCGCTGCAATCCGATCCCACCATCATCTATGGCATCACGCGCGGCTATCCGCTGGGCCGCCCGATCTATGAAAGCGAGATCAAGGCCGCGACCCCTTACAACACCTATGTCATCGCAGGCCTGCCGCCGCACCCGATCGCCAATCCAGGCGCCGATTCCCTCGCCGCCGTTCTCAACCCGGATCAAACATCGGATCTCTATTTCGTGGCCGATGGCACCGGCGGCCATGTCTTCGCGCCCAGCCTCGCCGAGCACGCAAAAAATGTTGCCAAATGGCGTAAGCTCCGTACTCAGCAAAAGCTTTCGCCCGCGAGCCCCAAGGGTTAGTCTCCCGCGCAGAGTTTCGGAAAGCAGACGATGGCCGTAGTATCGATGACCGGTTTTGCCGAAGCGCAAGGCGCGCACGAGTCCATGCGCTGGCGCTGGGAAATCAAAAGCGTCAATGGCCGTGGCCTCGACTTACGCCTGCGCACCCCGCCCGGTTTTGAGAGCGTTGACAGCGCCGCCCGTCCGCTCGCCGCCGAACGCTTCAAGCGCGGCTCCCTTCAAGCCACCCTCACCGCCGATATGGGCGAGGCCGCGCGCGGGTTGAAGATCGATGCCGTGGCGCTGGCCGCCGCCGTCAAAATCGCGCGGGAGATCGCCACCGAAACCGGCCTGCCGCCTGCCCGTGTCGATGGCCTGCTCGCGCTCAAAGGCGTGATCGTGCAGGAAGACATGCTGCCCGCCAGCGCGCCCGAACGGGCTGCACGCGATGCCGCCATTCTCGCAAGCCTCGCCACCGCGTTCGATGCGCTCTCCGCCGCGCGCAAAAACGAAGGCGCTAAACTTTCTCATGTCCTGAACGATGTGCTGCGTGAAATCAGCGATCTGGTGCAAACCGCGACCCAACTCGCCGCCACCCAGCCCGCCGCGTTGCGCGACCGGCTCACCGCGCAGTTGAACGACCTGCTCACCCCCGGCACCATCGCCGAAGATCGTCTGGCGCAGGAAGTGGCGCTGCTCGCCACCCGCGCCGATGTGCGCGAAGAACTGGACCGGCTGAACGCCCATGTCCACGAAGCCCGCACGCTGCTCAGCTCGGGCGATGCGGTGGGCCGCAAGCTTGATTTCCTGGCGCAGGAATTCAACCGCGAAGCCAACACCCTCTGCTCCAAATCCACCGACATCCAGCTCACCCGCACAGGTCTCGCGCTCAAAGCCGCGATCGACCAGTTCCGTGAGCAAGCCCAGAACGTGGAATAACGATGGGTGGGGTGGGCCAGATCAAACGCAGGGGCCTGATGCTGGTCCTCTCCTCGCCCTCGGGCGCAGGCAAAACCACGCTCTCCCGCCGCCTGCTGGCCAGCGACCCGTCGATCCAGATGAGCGTCTCGGCCACCACCCGCAGACCGCGCGAGGGCGAAATCGAAGGCCGCGATTATTATTTTATCGATGCAGCCGAGTTCGAACGCCGTGCAAAGAACAACGCGTTTCTCGAACACGCCGCCGTCTTTGAAAACCGTTACGGCACCCCCAGACAAGCCGTCGACGATATTCTCGCCAGCGGCAAGGACGTGCTGTTCGATATCGATTGGCAGGGCACCCAGCAATTGAAGCAGCAGGCGCGCGACGATGTGGTGAGTGTGTTCGTGTTGCCGCCCAGCCACGAC
The DNA here is from genome assembly GCA_035497595.1 of Rhizomicrobium sp. Classification (GTDB taxonomy): domain Bacteria; phylum Pseudomonadota; class Alphaproteobacteria; order Micropepsales; family Micropepsaceae; genus Rhizomicrobium. The sequence continues at coordinate 2,328 of DATJDE010000146.1, forward strand.
GAACTCGAGCGCCGCCTGCGGGCCCGCGCGCAGGATGAAGAAGACGTCGTCCAGCGCCGCATGGCCAAGGCGGCCGATGAAATCAGCCATTGGGCCGAATATGACTACATCATCATCAACGACGATGTGGGGGCCGCCCAGATGCAGCTTGAAACGATCCTCGCCGCCGAACGTTTGAAACGCGGCCGCCAATTGGGGATTTCGACTTTCGTCGG
>DATJDE010000147.1:0-5215 GCA_035497595.1 Rhizomicrobium sp.
GGCAACGGCCCTGTTGCGTCGAGGTTCCGGCCTGCGACAGAATCTACACATCGAGGGGGGAATGGTCAGATGCGTTTTTATGAACGCCCAGCGCAGGTGATGCCACTGGTGCTCCCAAGGGGAATTGAACCCCTGTTTCAGCCTTGAGAGGGCCGCGTCCTAACCGCTAGACGATGGGAGCGTGTTGCCGGGCTTATATAGATGGGGCGCGCGGGCCTCAAGCGAGTTGCACGGGGTGGAAGACCGCGTTGGCGTGGCAGAAGGCGGCCATGGCGTGCGCCCCCGCGATCAGCCAGATGAAGCCATCTTCGGTGGCGCCGCCCAGATCGTGGACTGAGGGTTCGGGGCGGCCATTGGGGTGGGAGTGGTAGCAGCCGATCAGGCGGCGGTCTGTGCCGCGCAACGCCCGCAGCAGGGCGAACTGGGCGGCGGGGTCTATTTCAAAACGATCCGGGTTTTGCGCCAGATTGCGGGTGGGGTGGCAGGCAAGCGCCCGTGCCACGCCCGCTCCCTCGATCCGGCCTTCGATCAGGCCGCAACATTCTGCGGGATGCGCGGCCACGGCTTCCCGCATGATCTGGTCGGCCAGGGGTTGCGGCAGGATGAGGGTCTGGATCATCTACCCGGTACGGCAGGGGCGGCGGCCTGGATGCGGCCGACGAGGTGGCCATTGGTGGTGTCGACGATGTAGATCTCATCGCCTGCACCGGACTGTACGCGCAGGATCAGCCGGTCGGCCTGAACCTCGCTCGATTCGATCTGCGATCCGGCAGGCAGTGCGATAGTATTATTCACCGTGGCGGTGTGAGAGCTGCTTTTGGCGTTGAAGCGGGTGAGCGCGCCCACTACCAACAGGCCGAAGGCGATGATGATCAGCGCGCCGAGCAGAATGACGACCGCCTTGAGGCCGCGATTGGCCGGCGCATGTGTAACTTCAGGAGCAACTGTGGCAGACGCCGGATCAGACAAAGACATTTCCTCCGTAGACGGAACGATACGGGCAGCCACCGTCCTGGCCGATGCGGCGGGGTTTCGCCTTGACCGCTTTCTGGCCACACACCTTGCCGATTTGAGCCGCTCGCGGTTGCAAGGGCTGATCGAGGAAGGGGCGGTTTCACGGGCGGGCGCGACCATAAGAGACGGCAATACAAGGGTCAAACCGGGCGAAACCTATGACGTGCGGATACCGCCGCCGCTGCCAGCCACGCCGGAAGGGCAGGATATTCCGCTTTCCATCGTCTATGAGGATGACGATCTCATTGTCATCGACAAGCCTGTGGGGCTGGTGGTGCACCCAGCGGTGGGCAACCTGGACGGCACGCTGGTCAATGCGCTGATCGCCCATTGCGGGGCATCGCTCGGCGGGATCGGCGGGGTGGCGCGGCCTGGAATCGTGCATCGGCTCGACAAGGATACCAGCGGGCTTTTGGTGGCGGCCAAGACCGACCGGGCGATGGCGAACCTTGCCAAGCAGTTCGCCGCCCATACCGTGCAGCGCGCTTATAATGCCGTGGTCTGGGGTAGCCCAAGGCTGGGGGACGGGATGATCGAGGGCGATATCGGCCGCAACCCGTTTGACCGCAAGCGGATGGCGGTGGTGCGCAATGCCGGAAAAGCGGCGCGGACCCGCTATCGGGTGATCGAACGCTTTGGCGACCCGGCGCGGCCTTTGGCCAGCCTTTTGGAGTGTCGGCTGGAGACCGGGCGGACCCATCAGATCCGGGTACACCTGACTCATTTGGGCCATCCGCTGATCGGGGATGCCAGTTATGGCAAGGCGCGGGTGGCGCCCCGGCCCAAAACCGAGGCGGAGGCTCTTGCCTATGCCGCCGCCAATGGTTTCCAGCGGCAGGCGCTGCATGCCTGGCTTTTGGGGTTCCACCACCCTACAAAAAATAAGGAAATGCGCTTTGAATCGGCCTGGCCTGCCGATTTTTTGGGGCTGGTGGAAGCCTTTCGTGGCTTGAAAGCGGGCCGAACCGACCCCACTTGATACCTGCTGGGGCGGCAACTCTTATTCAAAATTCACTGTTTGCCCCGCTGTATATGCTGTCTAATGGGGCCTCCCCCACCAGCTGCGAGAGGAGTTTGGCAATTGAGCGGTCGCGGCGTTCCGGCACTGCAAGGCGAAGGTGGACTTTCGCGCTATCTTTCTGAAATCCGGAAGTTTCCGCTTCTGGATCCGGGCGAAGAATATATGTTCGCCAAGCGCTGGAAAGAACACGAAGACCCTGAAGCTGCCAAGAAGATGGTGACCAGCCATCTGCGGCTGGTGGCCAAGATTGCCATGGGCTATCGCGGCTATGGACTCCCCGTTTCTGAAATCATTGCCGAGGGCAATGTCGGGTTGATGCAGGCGGTCAAACGCTTTGAACCCGACAAGGGCTTTCGCCTTGCCACCTATGCGATGTGGTGGATCAGGGCCTCTATTCAGGAATACATCCTGCGCACCTGGAGCCTGGTGAAAATGGGCACCACGGCGGCGCAGAAGAAGCTGTTCTTCAATTTGCGCAAGGCCAAGAACAAGATCGAGGCCATTGAAGAGGGTGATCTGCACCCCGACAATGTGGCCAAGATCGCGGTTCAGCTTGGCGTGCGCGAAGACGAAGTGGTGGACATGAATCGCAGGCTTTCGGGGCCGGATTCTTCGCTCAACATGCCACTGCGCTCCGATTCCGAATCCGAGTGGCAGGACTGGTTGCAGGACGACACGCTGGATCAGGAAACCAGCCTTGCCGAGCGTGAGGAGCTGGGCGAACGCCAGGCGCTTTTATCGTCGGCCATGGCCAAGTTGACCGACCGCGAGCGCGACATCATCGAGGCGCGGCGGTTGCGCGACGATCCCATCACGCTCGAAGAGCTGTCCAAGAAATATGACGTCAGCCGCGAGCGGGTGCGCCAGATCGAGATGCGGGCCTTCGACAAGCTGCAGACGGCCATGAAGGCCGAACTGGCGGACAAGCGCAGCGAAATTCTGGAAGCTGTCTGACGCGGTTCTGCTATGCGCAAATCGCGGGTTTAGGAACGTGTGCGAACTGCACTAACCTTTCGTCTCATACGGGAGGGATGTGATGCAGCTTCAGCTTTGGCAGGTGGACGCGTTTTCGGACGCGCCCTTTGGCGGCAACCCGGCAGCGATTGTGCCGCTGGAGCACTGGCTGGACGACGCGCTGATGCAGCGCATCGCCAATGAAAACAACCTTGCCGAGACGGCATTTTTCGTGGCGAAAGGGGCAGGCGTTTATGATCTGCGCTGGTTTACGCCGGAGGCCGAGGTCGAGCTTTGCGGCCATGCGACGCTTGCAAGTGCGTGGCTGATTTTCGACCGGCTGGCGCCGGACTTGGCGGCCATCGACTTCAATACCCGCTCTGGTGTTTTGCGGGTCGAGCGCGGGGAAAATGGGCGCCATGTGATGAGCCTGCCGACGACCGACTATGCGCCCTTTGCAGCACCGGAAGGATTTGCGCGAGACGTTGCGCAGGCGCTTGGCACCACGGCGCCAAAGGCATTTTTCAAATCGCAATATTATCTCTGCGCGCTGTGGGACGACCCTGCAGATGTGCGCCGCATTGTGGGTGTGGGCACGATTGCGCCAGTGCTCAAAGAGGTGGGCAGTTGGGGCCTGATTGCGACGGCGAAAGGCGATGCGGGGTATGATTTCATCTCACGCTTTTTTGCGCCTGCCAAAGGTGTGCCGGAAGACCCGGTGACGGGCTCGGCGCATTGTCTTTTGACGCCGCTCTGGGCGCAGCGTTTGGGAAAGACGACATTAAAGGCGCGACAGGTGAGTCCACGCGGCGGAGATATTCTGTGTACGGATGATGGAGCACGCACCATCATCTCCGGGCCCTGTGCGCTTTACATGGTGGCAACCATAAGCGTTTGAATCTGCGGGAAGACTGTGGCGCGCTTGCGTTTTGTGGTCGCGGGGGCGGAATCTGTTTGACGGGCGGGCGGTAAAAACTGTACATCGGCGCCGGGCCACACCTCCCCAACGAGGTGCTTTCATTCTGAAAGGAATGAGTTATGACCGGAAATAGTCCGGCCGTGCGCCCTGCACGGCCTTTTTTTTCGTCCGGACCCTGCGCCAAGCGGCCGGGCTGGACCACTGAAGCCCTGAACGGCGCACTTTTGGGACGGTCTCACCGCTCCAAGCCCGGCAAGGCAAAACTCAAAGACGCCATCGAACGCACCAAGACGATTTTAGGCATTCCTGCCGACTATCGCGTGGGCATTGTGCCGGCGTCCGATACGGGTGCTGTCGAGATGGCCATGTGGTCCATGTTGGGGCCGCGGCCTGTCGACATGTTTGCCTGGGAAAGCTTTGGCGAAGACTGGGTGACGGATGTTGCCAAGCAGCTCAAGCTGAAAGATGCGCGCGTTCTCAAAGCCGGTTACGGCGAACTGCCCGATCTGACACAGGCAAACCCTGCGCATGATGTGGTGTTTCTGTGGAACGGCACGACCGCCGGTGTGCGCGTGCCCGGTGGCGACTGGATTTCCAAGGACCGCGAAGGCCTCACCATTTGCGACGCGACGAGCGCCGCTTTTGCGATGGACCTGCCGTGGGACAAGCTCGATGTCACCACCTTCTCCTGGCAGAAAGTGCTGGGCGGGGAAGCGGCGCATGGGATGCTGGTGCTTTCCCCCCGCGCGGTCGAACGGCTGGAATCCTATTCGCCGCCATGGCCGCTGCCGAAGATTTTCCGCATGACCAAGGGCGGGAAACTGAATGAAGGCATTTTTCAGGGGGAGACAATCAACACCCCCTCCATGCTGGCGCTGGAAGATTATCTTGATGCGCTGACATGGGCGGAAAGTGTGGGCGGGCTGAAAGGTCTGATCGCGCGGGCTGATGCGAATTTGGCGGTGCTGGAGCGCTGGGTGCAGAAAAGTTCGTGGGCTGCGTTTTTGGCCAGCGATCCTGTCAGCCGCTCCAACACCTCGGTCTGTCTGAAAATTATTGACCCCTGGTTTGACGGGTTGAATTCGGAATCTCAGGCCGATGCGGCGAAGAAGATTGCAACGCTGCTGGACAAGGAAAACGTGGCCTATGACATCGCGGCCTATCGCAGCGCGCCGTCTGGCTTGCGTATCTGGTGCGGCGCGACGGTTGACGCTGCCGATCTTGAAACATTGACGCCGTGGCTCGACTGGGCCTGGGCACAAGTGAAGGGCTGAACCCATGCCTAAAGTTCTGATTTCCGACAAGCT
>DATJDE010000148.1:0-13408 GCA_035497595.1 Rhizomicrobium sp.
AGGGGTTGCCGACTGTTACCGCAGCTTTGCCCGACGGGATTTTGAATTTGGTGGTGACGGCGGGGCTCGCTGCCTCCAATTCGGAAGTGCGCAAGTTGATCGCCAATAATGGGCTGAAGCTCAACGATGCGCCTGTTACCGATGCGAAACTGGTGGTGACGCCGGATATGCTGGTGGACGGGGCGATCAAGCTTTCGCTCGGGCGCAAGAAGCATGTGCTGGTGAAGCCCGCCTGAGGGGGGCTTTGAATTCGCTCTGATCTCCCTCAAGTGGTTGGCGGGCATAGGATTCCTCATGTTTGAATGAGGAATATATACCATTATCAGCTAAAGTACAAGGTAATTATTCTTTTTATTGTAATCCGGCTGCCCTGCTGGAGCGCCCTCGCCCTCGCTCGCACTTGGCGGGCCATGACAAAGTTTGAATGATGAGGCGCTCATCGCGTTGGCTGAGCGCCTGCCAAGGAGTGTCCCATGAGCCAAACAACTATCGGCGCTTGTCTGTGTGGTGCTGTCAGTTTTCAGATTTCCGGAGCGTTCGAGCGCTTTTTTCTTTGTCATTGTACGCGGTGCCGCAAGGGTACCGGATCGGCCCATGCAGCCAACTTGTTTTCATCGACCGCCGTGCTCACCTGGCTGTCGGGACGTGACAGCATCAAGGCCTATCGGGTTCCCGGGACACACCATGAAAAGAGCTTTTGCACGCAATGCGGCTCTGCCCTTCCGTGTATTCAAGGGGCTTTGCTGGTGGTGCCTGCAGGAAGCCTTGAGTGCGCGATCGACATCCGCCCGAACGCGCATATCTGTTTTGCATCCCGGGCGCAGTGGGATACGCATTTGGAAGATATTCCAAAAATAGACGGGCTACCGCGTTAACGGGGTTGATACGCTATGCGCATTGAAGACGGTGGGCTTTGCGATCCGCTGGTGATTGCGTTGTTGCAGACGCATGTGACGCGAGCGCGGGCAGAGACGGCGGTGGGCAGTGCGCATGCGCTGGATCTTTCCGGCCTTGCTGCGCCCGGCATTTCATTCTGGACGATCTGGGAGGACGACGCGCTGCTCGGCTGTGGCGCGTTGAAGGTGTTGGCGGCGGATCATGGGGAGGTGAAGTCGATGCATACGGCAGAATTTGCACGCGGGCGCGGTGTGGGTGGGCGGATGCTGCGGCACATTATGGATGTTGCGCGGACGCGCGGGATGGCGCGGCTTAGTCTTGAAACCGGATCGTGGGATTATTTTGCATCGGCGCGAGCGCTGTATGCGCGGCATGGGTTTGTGACGTGTGAGGCGTTTGCGCCTTATGTGGCGGATCCGAACAGTGTGTTTATGACGGTGGGGTTGCGGCGCGGATTTTGCGGATGAATTCTAACGCCCATGCGTTGGCTACTACCTGGGTTGTTCATGCGCTGGCGCTATGAACTCCCTCGCTGTGCTCGCCGGGAATGACAAAAGAGGGGTAGAAGAAAATAAAATTTAGGAATTGAACGTTGAGCTATGTGCGGTTTCACCTGGGTGGCCCGCACTTGGCGGGCCATGACAGAGGGCAGAGGAGTCAGGGCGTTTCGGGTTTTGGAGTGGGAGTTGGCGCGTCGATAATCGGGGCAGGTTTGGCGGTGGGGATTTTGCCTTCGAAGATGCGGCGCAGGATTCCCGGTGTGAGCATCGAGAGCGGGTTCACGCTGATTTCGGGTTCGTCGGCATTGCCGCTGACGGCGTAGGTGGTGCCGAGGATGCCCTCCCCTTCGCGCGAGGTGAGCACGCTGCCCAGCAGCGGGATGGCGCCGAGCACCGAATTGATGCCGTAGAGCGGGGCGATGGTGCCGCGCAAACCCACTTTGTTGTCCGGGCGATCCACATAGCCATCGGCGCTGAAGCCGATGGCGGGGCCGGAGGCGTGGGCCTGGCGGATGTTAATGACGCCTTTGGTGGATTTGAAGGGGACGGTGAGTTTGTCCACCGCGATGCCTTTGGAGCCCATCAGATCGGCAAAGCCGGTAAGCGAACCCGCGGCGAACAGCCTTGCCAGAAAGGGTTGGTGCAGGATGCGGAAATCTTCGGCGACCATGGTGCCTTCGAAATCCGGGCCGGTGGTGGCTGGCGCATCGCCATTGCCCGGAAAGGTCAGCGTGGCGGCAATTCTGCCGCCTTTCAGACTGTCGAGCCCGAAGACGCCTTGCACCAGCGCGCCGCCATTTGTGCTGGTGAAGGCGAGTTTGCGGTTGGCGCCGACATGCTCGAGCCTTGCACTGAGTTTGCCGGTGCCGAGGGGGGCAGCGCTTAAGCTCAGCGCTTTGATGCGATCTTCATCGCCTGCGCCTTCGAGCGCGAAATTGTCGAGCAGAATGCCATCGCGCAAGGCAAGGTGTTCGACATTGACCGAGAGTTTGAAGGGGCCATCGAATTTCTGTTCGGGAGTGCGGGCGGGCTCTGCGGATTTGCCGCCGCCGTTGGTTTGGACCGTGTTGCGTTTGGTCAGCGCCGAGCCATCGAGCGATTTGCCTTTGACGGTGATGTCTATCGCGTGGCCCGCGCCGTGTTGCACCACAAGGGCAAAATCATTGGCGCCGGATTTGACGATTGGAAGATCGAGTGCCGCAAGGCTGGCATTTTCATCAAAGCGCGCCACGCCCTGAACCGACATGCCTTTCGCAGTGACTTTCAAATCGGCGCTTTGGACACGCGCGCCTGGGCCGAAGGTGACCAGCACATCGGCATGGGAGGCCATGCCGGCGGGCTTGTCGAAATTCACCAGCTCATAGGACAGGCGCGCTTTGGTGAGATCGGCGGCAACCTGCGCGTGGTGGAGCTGGCCGCGATGGCCGGTGATCGCGGTTTTGATGATGGCGGGACCGGTGACCAGGTCGCCCAGATCAAGGCCGATTGCGGCGCGGCCTGCCGTATCGAAGGTGCCATGTGCGTTGATGCGGGTGGTGATGGGATCGCTGGTGCGGAAATCTTCGGTCCAGTCGAGCGTCACAGGCTGGGCCGCATAGTCGGCGGTGCCGGACGCTTCGAGATGGGCGTTGTCGACGACGAAGGTGATATCGCCTTTGGTGATCTGGGTGTTCTTGCCGAGCGTGATGGCGAAATCTGCGATGGTGCCGCCGACATGCACGCCGATGTCATCCACCGCCAGAGTGCGCAGCATCGGCACATCGGTCGTAACATCGACAGAGGCCGTGCCGCCGGAACTTTGCGGATCGATGCCGAAGCGCGTGGGGTAGTTCAGCGGCTTCATGTCGATCAGGGTGAGGATTTCGGGCATCTGCCCTTGCGCATGCACCGAGAATTTGCCCAGCGGCACTTCGGCGGCGACGTTGGTGATCAGGCCCTTGCCTTGCGTGATGGTGATGTTGCCGATTTTGCCGGAGGCGATCTGCGCGGTGAAGGTGTTGCCGGTCATCACGCCTTTGCCATTCACGCTGTTGGCCGGGGTGAGGCCGCGGACATAGGTGCCGGTGATGTTGGTGAAAGGAAAGGCGATGTTCAGTGCAGATTCCGGCAAGGCGGGAGCATCGAGTGCACCTGCCGGGATTTGCACGGCGATGGCGATGGGGCCAACGCGGCCCGCGCTGATATTTTCGTCGATCCATTCGCGCGCGCCGCTGCCGAGCGTTGTGGGCCAGTAGCCCAGCACCTCGCGCACGGCGATGGCATTGATGCGACCTGACAGATCGATGGCGGGCGAGCCTGCGCCGAAAATGGTTTTGCCGGTGAGATCGACCGCCAGATGGCGGCCGCGAATGTCGAGTTGGGTAAGATTGGCCTCTCCGGTGGCCGGGGTGTAGTTGCCCGCGACCTTCACGTCGGCGAGTTTCATCAGGCCCGGAAAGATGCCGGGCATATCGACGGCGACCTGATCTATCGCAACATCGAGCGCGGCGCCGGTCAGGTTGTCGTTCGCATCATAGCTGAGCTGGCCCTGGCCGGTGAGATGCAGATTCACCTGACCATCGGCGGCACTGGCGTTGTCGATCTGCACGCGGCCGGTATTGGCATCGTACATGCCGCTGGCGCTGAGGGTACCCAAGGCGAGCCGACCGCCTTTGGGCCCCCACCCATCTATGCCGCCCTGCCCGGTCGTTTGAAATTTCACCGTCGAAAGGCGGTTTCCCGCGAAGACGACATCGGCGGCGAGATTGACGTTCACCTCGGCGATGGAGAGCGCGCTGAACACTTTGGCGTTGCGGCCCACGGCTGCGAGGTTGAGATCGGTCAGCGCGAAATGGCCGGTGACGGGGGCGTTGCCTGGTGGCAGGGCGATGTTGGCGGCGATGTGGGCTTTGCGCCCGCTCACCTCGATCTCGGCATCGACGGAGGCGGCCAGATTGTCTCGCGCGGAGGAGACCTGCATCGCCGCATTGGGGGAGACGATGAAGAGGCCGGAGGTTTCGTCGTAGAAGGCCAGCCGCGCATTTTTCACGGCGAAGGATTGCAGGCTGGTGGCGGCGCCACTGCTGGCATCGATCGCCGCTTTGATCTTTTTCAGGAGGTCGGGCTGGTCCTTGTCGTTCGAGACGCCGAGGCGGACGCCGCCTTCGCGGGTGCGCACAAGGGTAAGTTGAACGCCCACCAGCGTGATGCGCTGCACCTCCAGCTTACCGGACACCAGGGCCGTGGAGCCGAGCACCAGATCGGCTCTGGGGGCCTGGGCGATGATGCGGCCCCGGCTGTCAAAGACCCGGGCACCCAATACGATCAGATCGACCCGGCCATCGGATGGGGACCAGCCGAGGGAGGCGGAATCGAACTTGACCGCGATGCCGGGCAGCGCCTCGGAGATCGCCTGTGACAACCTGTCAGAGAAAGGGGAGAGGGAAACCGGACCCATCCACAGCCGCAAGCCTGCGCCGACCACGAAAAAGACCACCGTCGCCACAAGGCCGACTGCGATCAATCCGGCGTGCCGGGCGCGGAATCGCTTCAGATCGGCCAGCTTCAAAAGATGCGCACTCCGTTGCCTGGCAGTTGGCGAAATCAGCCGGGCAGGAACCTTGCTCCCGCGCGAGCCAAGGCTCCGACCGATCGCCTATTGTTAGTATTCGCTAAACGCCGCAATATGATACCAGTCCCCCGTCCCCCCACCCATCAAGGGCTGTCATGGATCTGAAGTCTGGCGATAAAGCGCCCACCTTCAAGCTCGCCACTGATTCAGGGGGTACTGTGACCTCCGCAGGCCTGAAAGGACACCCATATGTCCTTTACTTCTACCCCAAAGACGACACGGCAGGCTGTACCAGAGAAGCGATTGCCTTCACCCAAGCCAAGCGAAAATTCGACGCACTCGGCATCGCAGTTATGGGCGTTTCGAAAGATTCTGTGGCGGCGCACGACAAGTTCAAAACCAAACATAACCTGAAGATTACATTGGGTTCAGACCCCCAAACGGAACTCGCGCAGACCTATGGCGTGTGGGTTGAAAAGCGCTTGTACGGCCGGACGTATATGGGTATGGACCGAGCGACATTCCTCGTCGACGCCAAGGGCGTCATCCGGGATATCTGGCGCAAGGTCAGAGTTCCGGGCCATGTAGAGGCCGTGCTTGCTGCGGCCAAGGCGCTCTGATCGAGCGCAGATGCGGTTAGCCCCGGTTCTTTGGTGGGCTTGTCTTCATAGGGCTTGGCGCGGGTTTAGCGTGCAACGTATTTGAGGTGAGATGCCGGATTCACGGGCGGGTACTGATCGTGCCCACAAAGATGCGAAGGCCGATGCGGGCCAGACCATCCACCACAAGGCGAGCCTAGGAAAGGTGCACCCGCTGGCAGAGCGGGTGTGGCACTGGCTGCACGCGGTGTTCCCCGAACGGCAAATCTATATCCGCAGCGATGGGCATGTTCAGTTTTTCACCTTCAACGCGTCGTTTCAGGCGACGCTGGCGGGGCTGGCACTGATCTTTTTGGGCTGGGTCGCTTTTGCCAGCGTGAATGTGATTTTCAAGGATCACATCATCGCCGCGAAGGATCACCGCTATCAGACGATGCAGGCGCGCTATGAAAGCCGCGTCGCCGATTTGCAGATTTCCTATGACGAATTGAACGGCGCGCTGATCGCTGCCGGTGACCGCTTCAAGGCGACGGCCGATGAGCTGGAAGCCAAACAACAATCGATGGCCCAACTGGTGGGGCAGAAGACGGCGATTGATTCCGCGCTGGGCAATTTGCGCTCCCTCGCATCGCCGCGTGCCCCGCGTTCGGACAGCAAGAATCGCGCGACCGACAGCATTGATAGCGATGTGGGTTTCCTGCGTGGGGGCGCGTCGTCACCCGCAAATGGCGCAGAACTTTCTGTGCTGCCCCGCCCTGCCCCGCCGCAGCCGCGCACCGCGCGCCCGACCCATGCCGGATTGAGCGATATGGGGTCAGCCCTCTACCGCCGGATCAAGGCGCTGTTCACACCGGAGCGCGAGGCAGTTCTGGCCAGGATCGCGCATCATCCGGCGTTGCGCGCATTGGAAGAACAGACCGTGCGGGTGGAAGCGCTGAACCGCCACGAAGATTCGCTGATCGCATATGCGCAGGCCGATATTACTCGCCGCAGCCACGGTCTTGAGCGGACGATGCGGATGGCTGGGATTAATCCACAGACAATGCTGACGCGGATAGCCAAGAGCGGCAGCGATGTCGGCGGGCCGCTTTTGCCGCTATCCGCCATGCCGCTGGAAGGGGTGCGCGACCCTGACTTCCGGCGCGAATTCTTTGACGCAAACGCTGCCCTTACGCAGTTGGGCGGCCTGCTCGCAGCGATCACCCATGTGCCGCTGACAGGCCCGATCGGGGGGGCGGGTGTCGAGCTGACCAGCGATTTTGGGGCGCGCATCGATCCGTTCACGGGGCGCGCCGCGTTTCATGCGGGGCTTGATTTTGGTGGGCCCTGGGGGTCCAAGGTGCGGGTGACTGCACCGGGCAAGGTTGTGTGGGCCGGGCCGCAGGGCGCTTATGGAAATTTGGTCGAGGTGGATCATGGTATGGGGGTGAAGACCCGCTATGGTCATCTTTCAGCGGTTCTGGTGCGCAAGGGCGCACAGCTTGCGCGTGGCGATGTGGTGGGCAAACTCGGCTCAACCGGACGCAGCACAGGGCCGCATGTGCATTACGAAGTATGGCTGGATAACCGCGTGAGGGATCCAGCCAAGTTCTTGGAGGCTGGCCGTCATGTTCTCGAGTAAAAAGGAAGAACCACCTATGGCATCACCGATTCCTCAACCTGCCGCTCCGGTGTCTTCGGCAGGGATTCAACCCAAACAACCGGTGCGCAATGGCGCGCCATCCATCGTCAGTGCTGAGCTTACGGTGACGGGGACACTGACCTCGTCTGGCGACATGCAGATTGATGGCAATATCGATGGCGACCTGCGCTGCAAGAACCTTGTGGTAGGTGAAACCGCCAGCGTGAAGGGCGAGATCGTGGCCGAAGAAGTGGTCGTGCGCGGCCGCGTTGAAGGCTCCATCCGCGCTCGCAAGGTGCAGCTTTGCGCCACCTGCAAGGTGGACGGCAATATTCTGCACGAGACCTTTGCGGTGGAAAGCGGCGCATTGTTCGAAGGCAATTGCCGCCACTCCGACAACCCGCTGAGCGATGAGGCAGCCCCGCGCATGGCGCCGTTCGCGCGCAAATCGGCAGGCACCATTCCCGCCGATGTTGCGGCGAAGATCGAGGAACGTGCATCGGCAGCTTTGCCGGCAAACTAAGCACAAGCTTCGTGCGATACTAAAACGGCGGCCAAGTTGGCCGCCGTTTTTTATTACCCAATGTCTGCCTTTATGCGGTGCGCTTGCGCCTGAGCGAGCGTAGCGCGATGAGACCTGCACCCAGCAGGCTCAACGTGGCAGGTTCGGGAACGTCTGTGTCATTGGTGATGATCAACGCCGAACTGTTTGCTGTTGCGATCCAGCAATCACGCGTGCAGTCCGCTATGTTGAAAAACGCCGTTACGATTGAACCAACCGGAAAGACATAGCTGGTGGCAAACTGCGGATCATTTGTACCGAAGTTCACCGATCCAAAGTCGAACGTATAGACGAAATACCCCAGCGCCGAAGGCTGATAGGCCTGTGTCAGGGGAAGAAACGCGCCGATCGGGGTGGTCGGGCTTGCCGGAATGCCGAGATACGCATCGAGTTGCCCACTCGACCACGCCGTGAGGCTTGCAAGCAACGAGGCGACGGTCGCGTTGCCCGTGTATGTGCCGTTGATTGAGAAACTTTGTGCGTTGGCACCCGCGACGTTATCCGGAATCAGAACGGTGAGATCGAATGTTCCAAGGCCTGAATCAGGACTTTTCGTAAAACTGAACGTGGGTGGATTGGTGCTGGTGGGTGTGATGCTGCCATTGTCGAGGCATGCAGGTGTCGGCGAGGTGCAGGACACATGCATCGCATCGGCGATGGCATTTTGGGAAGAGGCTGCGAAAGTGAGCGACCCGAGCATGACCGCTCCTAGCAGCGCAAGATACTTGCTATTGCCATTACCCATTGCAGTTTCTCCGAACTTTACAGTGATTACTTAAGCATAAGTCGTGCCAACATTGATTCTTAACATCTTTCCTTTTCCTCCAATTGCGTATGTAAGGTGGGCTTACAGAAAAGGGTGCAGTTGCGTATCGCTCTCAACTTCGCGTTTACACGGTGTGGTTGTTTTTCCGTTGGCAACTGTGATCGCTGGAACTCTTCGGCTGGTTGAGCTTTGGCGCTGGTGGGAGTGCTGGGAAGGCGACCACCGCCGTGCCAACAGAGATATTCAACCGCGATATCGATCCATCCCGCAGGCTGGCCACTGCCTATCCCGACCTTTGCCCGCTGATTGTGAACCAAGCCGTGTCGCAGGTGTTCGAGACCTATGAGCGCGAGGCACGGCGCTGGAAGCGGGTCTATGTCGGGTTGGGTATGACGGCGCTGATCAGCATTTTTCTGGCGATGGTGCTGTTTGATTTTCAGTTCTCGTTACAGGGCGCTTATCGGGTGCCGCGATTTGTCAGTATACTGAGTGAGATTGTTGCAGCGGTTGGGTTGATTTCGCAGATTGCGCTGTTGACCGGCGGGGTCAGCGACCGCTGGCTGGTGGCGCGCTTTGCGGCGGAGCGGGTGCGCTGTTTGAAGTTTCAGGCTTTCGCGCTGATCGGCCAAGCACCCGATGCGCAGACGCTGGCGGCGAAGGTTGATGCGTTTTTCAATGAACAGCTTGCGCGCCTTGAGCAGGAGATCATGGGCGGGCGTTCGGCGGTGGAGGAATTTTCGCCATCGGAATTGCCGCGCGCGCCAAAAGTACCTGCGCCGGGTGCAAGCTCCGCTTTGATGCGTGACGGGGCCGTTGTGTATGACAGTTTGAGACTGGGCGTTCAGGCGCAACATCTGGAGCGGCAAGCCCATGCGTGTGAGGACCGGGCGCGCCTGCCCGCGCTGGTGAGCGAGGCCACCTTTGTGATTGGCGGATTGATGGCGCTTTCGCAAATTCTGTTCATCGCCTGGTCGGGGATTTTGCTGCATGCGATTCCGATGCTGGGGGGGCTCACCCAATCGTGGATCGGCTTTGTTACGCTGTTGATGTTTGTTATTTCGGCCATTGTGGCGGTGTATCAGCGCGGCAGCGGCAATGAATTTCATATGGAACGCTACAAGCATTATGCGCGCGAGGTTCGGCGCATCCGTGCCCGCGCCAATGAAGGCGGCACGGGCCTGTTGGAGACAGTGGCGCAGATGGAAGATGTGGCGTTGCGCGAACTGTTCGACTTCTGCCGCGATGCGCGCCACTCCAACTATATATTCTGACAGTCCTTGCGCTTGTTGCGGCCGGCAAAGACCCCGGCCAGCCCCGCGCCGAAGATGGCCAATGTGAGCGGCTCGGGCACGGATGTTCCGCCGACAAACCACACGGCCATCACGGCATCATCATATTGATAGGCATCGACACCGGTGCCGGACTTGCCATCGCAATCCACCGCGGGATCGGGGCAAGACACCGTATTATCCCACCCCACGAATTGCAGATGGGCCGACGCGGGCAAGGCCGAGAGGGTGCTTGCGAAGGCCGGGAGCACGCCGAAACCGAAATCATCGTAATTTGTGGTGACCCAGTTCTGGAAAACAAATCCGGAGCCGAAGCTTGGATCCAGGCTCTCCACTGCGAAGTTCGAGGCGAAGGTTGTCTGGGTGGTGGTGTCGACGAGCACGAGCTGGATGGTGCCGGTGGGGAAAAGGGCGGCAGGAAGATCGCCTGTCGGTGTCGCCTTTCCGAGATCGGCGATGGCGCCGGGTGTGGTTGCGCTGCAGGTGCCGCTGATTGTCCGTGTGCAGAATATTGGCGTGCCGGGCGTGGGCAGATCGTTGGTTTGCCCCGGGCCGCCAAGCGCAATGTAATCCGCATCCGCACCGGATGCGGTGGAGATGAACATCGCCATGACTTCACCATTGGGGACGCCGAGGATTGGCTCCGACATACCACCATCGGTGGAAATGGCGCGTGGTTTGGCGCTTGCGTCTTGCGCCGCGACCAGCGTGAGAAGTGCTGCGGGGATCAGCAGGTGTTTGAGGTATGACATAGCGTGCCCTCCAAGCCTGATGGCGCAGAGTGCGGACGCGATGGAGAAAGAGTCCAGCAGTAACATTATGTCGGGGGTGGAACTGGGATGATTTCCCGTAAGCCTCAAGGTGTTGGCGTGGGCGGGCGTTTTGATTAATTATTATTAATCTTACTTCGAGCGGTCTGCCGCCGTTTTTTCAGCACGGCGAGCCGCTGCCAGCAGCTTTGCGGTGCGGACGGGGTAGAAGCCGGTTTTGCCGAAACGCGCCTGGAGAATGGGCAGTGCTTGCGACAGGCGTTCGGCGGCGGATGCGCTGTCGCCCAGCGCGAGCATGCGGGCGGCGTCGATCGTGTCCAGCACGGCTTTGCGCCATGCGTCTGTGGTGTGCAGGCGTGTGCCGTAGCGGGTTGATTGGGTTTGTCTTGCGAGGGCCAGCGTTTTTTCTGCCTCTGCAACGCGGCCGGTGCGTTGGTAGAGTTCGACGCAATTGCCCAGCACCTGATCGAGCATCCAGCTTTGGTGCAGTGTGGCGATGCGCAAGGCATCTTCCAGCGTGGTTTGTGCTTCGGCGAGATCGGCGCGGGCGAGCGCGAGCATGCCGAGGCTGTTGAGTGGGGGGATCAGCGTGTCGTCATCGGCGGAGAGGAATGTGCGATCCATCGCCAGCGCCTGTGCGAGCGTGGCTTTTGCAGCTGCCCGTTTGTTGCGCATGAGTTGGACGCGGCCGAGATTGTTGAGGACCACCGCGACTTCGGGATGACTGTCACCGAACACAGCGCGATAGACGGGGAGCGCTTCTTCATAGCTTGCTTCTGCGCGGTCGTAATGGCCGGTTTCATAGTCCAGCGCGCCGAGATTGTTCAGCAGCACCGCGATGCTGGCATCGCGCGGGCCGAAGATGGCTTTGCGAATGGCGAGCGCGCGCCGGAACAGCGGTTCGGCCTGAGCGTAGCGGCCATCGAAATAGAGCAGCGTGCCCAATGCGGTGAGGGAACGGGCGGTTTCCCGGCTTTGTTCGCCGTGGAGTTTGAGATCGAGGCCGAGTGCACGGCGATAATTTTCTTCTGCTTCTTTTTTACGGTCGAGGCCGGAGAGCGCATCGCCAAGGCCGTTGAGGGCTTCGGAGACGGAGGCGTGTTCGGAGCCGTGCAAGGTTTGGGCATCGCTGAGCGCGCCGCGATAGAGGCGTTCGGCGCCTGCGTAATCGCCATTGGTGTAGTGATTGGCGGCGAGCGCGAGTGTGGCCTCCAGAATATCATCGGGGCGGCCACCGCGTTTGGCTTCGGCCAGCGCTTTGTCCAGCACCGCGCCTGCTTTTGGATAGAGCCCGAGGCCGGTATAGGACTGGCCCATGGCGCGCAGGAGATTGGCGCGCACGATGGGTTCGTCTTTGAGGGACGTGTCGATTTTTGCGACGCCGCGATCCAGCATTTCGCGGGCGGTGATTTTGTTGCCGCGATTTTCTTCCGGGTTGGCGATGGAAAAAAGAGAGACCATGAAGTCTCGGCTTTTTTCGGCGGTGGTGGCCTGAATTTCAGCGGCTTTGCGCATTTCTTCGGAGCGCTGGGCGTAGTGATAGGTGAGAAGGCCGCCTGCGATGGAGATGAGCGCCAACATGCCCATGGAGATGGCGATTGTGCGGTAGAGCCGTGCGCGGCGGCGTTCGGCTTCGGCATCGCGTTGTTTCAGGGCGTCGTAGTCGGTGCCTAGAATACCGGCGATGAGTTTGAGTTTGGCGTTGTCCTTGCCATCGCCCTTTGCCCGCGCATCGGCGGCGGCGGGGTCGATGCGTTCGTTCGACAGTTTGCCATCGGCGCCAAGTTTGAATGTGAGGGCGGCGGGAAAACATTCGGGATCGCCGCCCGGCTCGCCGCTGACGATGACGGGTAAAATACGCTGCGCCCGGCCAAGGCGTTTGAAGGTGAGGATTTCTTCGTTGACCCAGCGGCTTTGGGCGGCGGCGGGAGAGCAGACGACGATCAGGCTGGCGGAGTGTTCGAGCGCTGTGCGCACATGTTCGGCGAGATCGGCGGCGGCGGGAAATTCATCGCGGTCGCGATAGATGGGGAACAGTTTTTCCGGCACCGGGCCGAACGAGGTTTCGGTGCCCACCAACTGTTTGGGGAGGCGATAGGATTCGAGCGCCTTGTGCAGCCATTCCACCCACGCCCTGTCCTGGTGGCTGTAGCTGATGAAGGCGCGATATTTGAAGGCCGCCATTTCGGACACGTCCCGAAGTGGCGGCCATCCTAGCTCAGGGTCTAATCGAGGTCTTCGATCTTTTCGCGCGGTTTGCCGCCGACGGCCTGGGCGAGGGCTGCGGCCATGAAGGGATCGAGATCGCCGTCCAGCACATCTTGCGGGGCGCGGCTTTCGACGCCGGTGCGCAGGTCTTTGACGAGCTGATAGGGCTGAAGCACGTAAGAGCGGATCTGGTGGCCCCAGCCGATCTCTGCTTTCTCGCCGATGAAGGCGCCGGTTTCGGCTTTCTTTTTTTCCAGTTCGATTTCGTAGAGCCGCGAGCGCAGCATATCCCAGCAGATGGCGCGGTTTTGATGTTGCGATTTTTCGGTCTGCGACGATACCGCAATGCTGGTGGGCAGATGGGTGATGCGCACGGCGCTTTCGGTTTTGTTGACGTGCTGGCCACCGGCACCGGAGGCGCGGAACACGTCGATGCGGACCTCTTTGTCGGGAATGTCGATTTCGATGGTCTGGTCGATCACCGGAAAGACGGTGACGGATGCGAAGCTGGTGTGGCGGCGGGCATTTGAATCATAGGGCGAGATGCGCACGAGACGATGCACGCCTGCTTCGCTTTTCAGCCAGCCATAGGCGTTTTCACCTTTCACCAGAAGCGTTGCGGATTTGAGGCCGACGCCCTCCCCCA
>DATJDE010000149.1:0-3403 GCA_035497595.1 Rhizomicrobium sp.
GGGTTAAAAAATTTAATGCCGTATCGAACACCGCGTTGGGTAGACCGCGCTGACCTGCGCGTTTGGCTTCTGCCAGCAGGATAAGAATCTGTGGTTCTTTCAACGCGAGATTTGCGCCCGGTATATCGAGGCAGCGCGACAGCAGCGTCGAACAACAAAAGGCTGTGTGCCAGATGAAATTCACCTGCGGGCGGGGCCGATGCTCGGTCGCCGCGATGACAGTGGAAATCGGGATATCGACGCGGGGAAGGGGCGAGCGGTCCCAGCGGCTATCAAGGAAAGGTTGTCTGGACAGAGTTTCCCGGTTCGTCTGGACGAAACCGAATGTGTTGCGGGAGAAATCCACATTGTCGGGGAACCATGCAGCGTCGAACAGAATTTCGGCGGGGGTTGGCGCTCTTGCATCCATCACGCGATCCAGGATTCGGCGTAAGCTGCAAATTCGGTTGCGGCAGGCGCGTTGAAATCCAGCGGGTCGCGTGCATCGATCATCACGGCAACCTCATCTGTCGTGGTTTTATCGGCTTTCGCGGCGGCTGCGAAGGCTTTGGGGTGGGGGCCGTGGGTGAAGCCGCTGGGGTGCCAGGTCACCATGCCGGGATGGATATTGTCGCGGCTGAAAAATGCGCCGCGATGGTAAAAGATCATTTCGTCATAATCATCGTTGGAATGGAAGAACGGTATTTTCAGTGCACCGGGATCACTTTCCAATGGGCGCGGAACGAAGGTGCAGACGATGAAACGATCCGCCACAAAGGTTGAATGAGCGGATGGCGGAATATGGGCGCGCGGGCTCATCACCGGGCGGATGTCGCGCCAGTTCAGCCGGACCGGGGCGAGCGAGCCTTTCCAGCCCACCGCATCCAGCGGATTGAAGGGATAGGTGATGGTGGAAAGCGCGTTGCGGCGTTTGACGCGTACGCACCATTGCGTTTCGCTGTATTGGGCGCGAAAGGCATCATCGAGCTTTGGGGTTTCGAGGGCTGCGGGATCGAAGATCGCGTGGTGGCCAAGGATGCCGCGTTCAGCAAGTTTGAAGGCGCTGTTGGTGGCTTCGATCAGCAGGGTGGTTGTTGGGCTGCTGGGAGACAGGCGCCACATTGTTCCGCGTGGCAGTAGAAGATAATCGCCTTCGCGATAGGCGAGATGGCCGAAGTCGCAGAACAGATCGCCTTCGCCTGCATGGATGAACAACAGGAGATCTCCATCGGCATTGCGCGCCAGATGGTCCATGGGGCGCGTGCAAGACCAGACGGAGAATTTCATGTGCATGTTGGAAAGCAAGGCGCGAGACGAGAGGGGATCGCCCTCCTCCGCCGACTGGACGGCATCGAAGGCTCTGGGTCGTAGCGGACCTTCAAAATTGGACCAGCCGGTGGGTGGGTGGCGGTGATAGAGGTGGCTGGCTGGGCCGAAGAAACCATCACGGCCGATTTCGCGTTCAAACGTATCGGTTGGCAGATCTGCATGGGCCTGGCGCGAGGTGATGCCTTCGACACGGGGAAATTCGATCCAGGCTTTACCACTCATGACGCGCCGTCCCGCAATACGCCGCGCCTGATCTGATCGATCTCTATAGACTCGAATAGAGCGCGGAAGTTGCCTTCGCCGAAACCTTCATTGCCTTTGCGCTGGATTACTTCGAAGAAAATCGGGCCGATCGCGTTTTGGGTGAAGATTTGAAGCAGAAGGCCCTGATCGGCTGCGCCATCGATCAGGATACGGTCTTGCTGCATCCGGGCCGCGTCCTCCCCATGCTCATGGAGACGGGTGTCTATGCGCTCGTAATAGGTATCGGGCGTTTCCTGAAACGAAACGCCCCGTGCGCGCAATGTTTCGACGGCGCTGTAGATGTCGGCGGCGGCGAGCGCGATGTGTTGAATACCTTCGCCGTGATAGATGTGGAGATATTCTTCGATCTGGGATTTGTCGTCGGCGGATTCGTTGATCGGGATTCTGATTTTTCCATCCGGGCTGGTCATGGCGCGGGACTTCAAGCCTGTCAGCTTTCCTTCTATATCGAAGTGGCGAATTTCATGGAAATTGAACAGGCGTTCGTAGAATCCCGACCAGTTATCCATCCTCCCGCGAAAGACGTTGTGGGTGACGTGGTCGATTGTTGTGAGCCCTGCCCCTTCGTGGGAAAAGCCCTTGGCGGAATCGGTGGCGACAAAGTCCACATCGTAGATTGAGTGGGCGCCATAACGATCCACCAGATAGATCACGCTGCCGCCGATCCCTTCGATGGCGGGGATGTTCAGCTCCATCGGGCCGACCTGATTGTGAAGCGGCGTTGCGCCGCGCGCGAGCAGCGCTTGATAGGCGGCGGCTGCGTCCCTCACGCGGAACGCCATGGCGCAGGCCGAGGGGCCATGGGCGCGGGCGAAGCGGCTGCCATGGCTTTCAG
Source organism: Rhizomicrobium sp. (assembly GCA_035497595.1). Classification (GTDB taxonomy): domain Bacteria; phylum Pseudomonadota; class Alphaproteobacteria; order Micropepsales; family Micropepsaceae; genus Rhizomicrobium. Next base: position 2,408 of record DATJDE010000149.1, read on the forward strand.
GTTCGGCATTGACGATGAAATTGATTTCGCCCTGCCGGTACAGCGTCACAGCCTTGGCACGATGGCGCGCGACGGCACGAAAACCCATTTTCTCAAACAGCGTGTGGAGCGCGGCAACGTCTGGCGCGGTGTATTCAACGAATTCAAAGCCATCGGTGCCGATGGGATTGTGCCAGAGCGCTGTCATGGGCACGCCTTTGTTTCAGGTGTTCAGCTTCATCCCAAGCGGCTGGGCCGTCAACCGTGCGCGGGTCAATTCTGCGGGCCGCGCACCAGCCTGCCAGGCAACGCGCCAGTTGGTTTACCGTGGCGATAGACGATTTCGCCCGAAACGATGGTTGCGTCATATCCTTGCGCGCTCTGCAAAAGGCGCTTTCCACCGGCTGGCAAATCGAACGCCATGACCGGCGGCTGAACCTGCAACGCCGCCATGTCTATAATGTTGAGATCGGCTTTTTTGCCCGGTGCGATCACGCCGCGATCATTCAGGCCGACAGCGCGGGCGGTATCATGTGTCTGGCGTTTGACGAGCCAGCCCAGATCGAATGTTCCGTGGGCACGGTCGCGGCCCCAATGGGTGAGAAGATAGGTTGGGAAACTGGCGTCCGAAATAATCCCGACATGGGCGCCGCCATCGCCAAGGCCCATGATGCAATCGGGGTGGGCAATCATTTCGCCACACGGATCGAGCGTGTAGTCGGCATAGTTGGCGAACGGCATGAACAGGAAATTCTTGCCGTCATTTTCCAGCAGCAGGTCATAGGCGATATCTGCCGGATCGCGGTTTTCGCGTTTTGCCTGTGCGGCGAGCGAGGTTTCGCGCGCCGGTTCGTAATTGGGCGGATCACCCAGCGGGAAGATGTAGTCGAACGCCATGACGCGGCGGGCAAGCGGATGGTTTTGCCGCGTGCCTGTTTCGCCAAGCACGCTGGCGCGGAATGACGGATCACGCAGAGCGCTGAGTTTTTCAGCGTGGGAAAGATCTTTGATCGCTGC
>DATJDE010000150.1:0-3834 GCA_035497595.1 Rhizomicrobium sp.
GGAATGGGGTCTGATCAACCGGGTCTATGACGATGCCGCATTGATGGATGAGGCGCTGAAAATGGCCAAGCGCCTTGCCGATGGGCCGACCACCGCGTTAACGCTGACCCGTCAGCTTTATGGCGCCAGCCCGCACAATTCTTTCGAAGAACAGATCGATCTGGAAAGCAAATTCCAGAGCCTGGCGGGAAAGAGTTCCGATTTCTGGGAAGGCGTGCAGGCATTTCTGCAAAAGCGGCCATCGAAATTCACCGGAAAATAGACCTTCCCACGCATCTGCGCCTTGCACGATCTTTTGTGAGCGGCACACTGTGCCGCTCACACCAAAGGGAGTTTCAATGTCGGGATGGAAAGCGGGAACTGCCCTCGCCCTTTGCATGATGGCGAGTGGGGCATGGGCCGATGGCGGCAAGGCAACACTTGGGGCATGGGGCGTCGACCTCACCTCAATGGACAAGACAGTCCGGCCCGGTGATGATTTCTTCCGCTATGTGAATGGCAACTGGCTGAAGACAGTTGAAATTCCACCCGACCGTTCTTCTGCCGGATCGTTTCAGGATCTGATTATTCTGAGCGAAACACGTATGAAGGCTATCGTCGCCGAACTGGCGGCAAAACCCTATGACCAGCTCAATGCGGAAGAGAAAAAACTCCGCGATCTGCATGATGCCTTTATGGATCAAGCGCAGATTGAAGCGCGCGGTCTGACGCCCGCGAAAAGGGATCTTGCGTATATTGCCGGGCTGAAAACGCTGGATGATGTGGCAAAGGCCATGGGCCTGACCACCATGCCTAGCTACACGCCATTCGGCATTGGCATTACCTTTGAAGACAAACATCCAGATACTTATGCGCTTGAGCTTTCGCAATCTGGGTTGGGCATGCCTGACCGTGATTATTATCTGAGCGACGAAAAAGACATTGCCGCCACACGCGCGGCGTATCACGTCTTTCTGAAAACCATGCTTTCGCTCGCGGGCACAGCTGATGCGCAAGCGCGGGCAGACCGCGTTCTGGCGCTGGAAACGCAGATTGCGAAAGCCCATTGGCCAGCAGCAGAAACGCGCGATCGCGACAAGGTTTACAACCCACTCACCATTTCGAACCTCAAGCTGCTTGCACCGGAATTTCCGTGGGATTCATTCCTGGCGTCCAGCGGCATTACGCAAACACGGGCGAAGAATGAGCGGCAGATCATCGTGCGAGAGAAAACGGCAATGCCAGCGCTTGCCAAAATTTTCGCCGCAACGCCTGTGGAAGTTTGGCGCGATTATCTGACGGTGCATTATTTACAAGCGATGGCGCCCTTTTTGCCGAAAGCTTTCGACGACGCGAATTTTGCATTCTACGGCAAAGCGCTCAGCGGCAATCAACAGCAATTGCCACGCGAGACCCGGGCGGTCCGCCTTTTGGATAGCCGGTTGGGTGAGGCACTTGGCAAGCTTTACGTCGCGAAATACTTTCCACCCGCATCCAAAGCCAAGGCAGAGGCTTTGGTGGAGAATTTGCGCAAAGCCTATGACCTCGACATCCGCAAACTGGACTGGATGACACCTGAGACTAAGACCAAGGCGCTCGACAAACTGCACAGGTTTGTCGCCCATATCGGGTACCCCGATAAATGGCGCGATTATTCGGCGTTGGCGATTTCCCGCGATGACCTGATTGGAAATATTGAACGCCAGCAGGATTTTGAATGGCAGCGCAGGCTGAAGCGGATTGATCAACCGGTTGACCGGGGCGAATGGGAAATGACACCGCCCACGGTGAATGCCTATTACAATCCACCGCTGAACGAGATCGTGTTTCCCGCCGCGATATTGCAGCCGCCTTTCTTTGATCCGGATGCCGATGATGCGGTGAATTATGGCGGGATCGGCGTTGTGATTGGCCATGAGTTGAGCCACGGCTATGACGATCAAGGCTCGAAGATCGACGGATCTGGCGCGTTCAACAATTGGTGGACCGCCGCCGACCGCAAGAATTTCGATGCACGCACAGCGGCGTTGGGTAAACAATATGATCAGTTCGAGCCTCTGCCGGGCCTGCATGTGAACGGCAGTTTGACCATGGGTGAGAATATTGGCGATCTCTCGGGTCTGAGCATCGCGTTAAAGGCCTATCATCTTTCGTTGGATGGCAAGCCCGCGCCGGTGCTGGATGGATATACCGGGGACCAGCGGTTTTTCCTGAGTTACGGCCAGATATGGCGCGCGAAGTATCGCGATGGGGCGATGCGCGCCCAGGTGATTTCCAATCCGCACAGCCCGCCGGAGTTTCGTGTGATCGGCGTCACGCGCAATGTCGATGACTGGTACACAACCTTCGATGTGACACCGGACCAGAAATACTATCTGGCGCCGGTGGATCGGGTGAGGCTGTGGTGAAAGAAGAGCGGTAGCCTATTCGCTGGCTGGGGTGATCGACACCGACTCGCCGCAGCCGCAAGATGCCGTCTGGTTCGGGTTGTTGAACACGAAACGGGCGGCAAGCTTGTCGCGCACGAAATCCATTTCGGTGCCGAGCAGGAACATAATGGCTTTGGGATCGATGAAGATTTTTACGCCCTTGTCTTCGATCACTTCGTCAAACTGACCAGCTTTATCGGCATAATCCATCGTGTAGCTCATGCCCGCGCAGCCGCCATTGCTGACGCCGACACGCACGCCAAGGTAAGCACCGTCTGACGCATCCATGATCTGGCGGATTCGTTCGGCTGCGCTATCCGAAAGCTTGACGGGCTTCGGGCGTTCGCGGCGGGGCCTTGTGATCGTGGGTGCGGTGGTCATCATCACACTCCTCAGAACATGTTCAATTCGAGACGGGCTTCTTCGCTCATCCGGTCTGGCGTCCATGGCGGATCGAAGACCATGTTCACTGTGACCTCACCAATACCGTCCACCGTTTCCAGCGCGGTTTTCACCATCACCGGCATTTCACCGGCAACCGGGCAGGCGGGTGCGGTGAGGGTCATATCCACGGACACATCCTTATTGTCGGCCACATCTACCTTATAGATAAGACCGAGTTCATAAATGTCCACCGGGATTTCCGGGTCGAACACCGTTTTCATGGCGGTGATGAGCTTTTGTGTAAAGTCTTCAAGCTCTTCCGCCGGGATGGCAGAGACTGCCAGATTTTCTTTCATTGGTTCCGCATTCATCAGGATTTTGCGGCTTTGCCGCCCTCCAGTGCAGATTTCATGGTGTGCCAGGCCAATGTCGCGCATTTGACGCGCATGGGGAACGCCGAGACGCCGGCCATCACATCCAGCCTTTCACGGTCATCTTCGTTCAGATCGCTGGGGGCATCACCTTTTACCAAATGCAGGAAACCGCCCATTAGTTTTTCGGCTTCGGCAAGGGTTCGGCCTGTCAACATATCGGTCATTAGCGACGCGGATGCCTGGCTGATGGCGCAGCCTTTACCTTCAAATTTGATCTGCGCAATCCGGTCATCTTTGTCGACGGACAGATGGATCGCCACACGATCACCGCAGAGGGGGTTATAGCCCTCCCCCGTATGGGTCGCGTGATCCAGCGGCCCGTAATGGCGCGGGTGGCGCGAGTGATCGAGGATCACTTCCTGATAAAGTTCGCGCAGAGAGTCATCCATAACCATTCAACCCAAAATATCCCGCGCCTTTTGCAGGGCCGCCATCAAGGCGTCTGCTTCGGCGCGCGTGTTGTAGAGCGCGAAAGACGCGCGGGAGGTGGAGGTGACGCCGAACCGTTCCATCAGCGGCTGGGCGCAATGGTGGCCGGCGCGGACCGCCACGCCTTCCCTATCCAATATGGTGGCGACATCGTGGGCGTGCATCCCCTCTGTCTCGAA
>DATJDE010000151.1:0-9318 GCA_035497595.1 Rhizomicrobium sp.
TGGCAGAGCGGCATGGCGATTTGGCCGGTGGCCACCACCTCGCGACCCGGATCGGTGATCTGACGCAAGGTTTCGGAAGGCACGCCGAACCACAGCGCCGCGATGACGGCGAGCCCAATCAGATATTTCCACGGGCCGCGCAAAGCGCGGGCCTGCGCTTTGCCATAGCCGCGTTGATTGCCCCTGCCCCGCGTCACCCTCAACCTTTGCCCAGAATTTTCGCCAGGGAGAGGACCGCGTCACCCTTGGTCGACGCCATTTTGAAAATGCCGCTGGCCCGCAGCACCGGCGCGCCATCTGCCGTGACCAGACATTGGGCGAAGGCGAGATTGCGGGTGGTTTTCAACACATCGGTCCGGCCCTCGACCCAGGCCCCGAGCGGCGCGGGCGCCATGAATTCGGCGGACATGCTGACGGTCGGCAGAAAACCCGGATCGGCCACCGCCTGCAGGCGGATGCCAAAGGGCAGCTGCATATCGGCAAAGGTCATCAACATGCCGCCGTGGCAGATACGGGCGGGGTTGCAATGGCGGTCTTCCACCCGGAACCCGAGCAGGAAGTGGCCCTCGTCCTGTTTGCCGTAAAGTGGACCATTGGCGGGGATGAAGCCCCAATCGCCCAGCGAAAGGGCGGAGAAGCCGTCTGGAATGGGTGTGTCTGTCATGGATATGCCTGATTCAGTTGCGGTTTACCCTGTCCTAGAGCCCGCCGGGGCCCACGACAATCCTCACCCGCGACCTTGACGCTTGGCAGGCCCCGCCCTAGATACCCCTGAGCGGTTGGCACTCTCTTAGGGGGAGTGCTGCCAGCTGTGGTTGCAAGCAGACCACTCAAACCAAGTGCTTGATCGTATTAAACTAACAGGAGCTATGTGCCCATGAAATTCCGTCCGCTTGGCGACCGCGTGGTCGTTCGTCGCGTCCAGGAGGATCAAAAAACTCCCGGCGGCATCATCATTCCCGATACCGTTCAGGAAAAGCCGCAAGAAGGCGAAGTCATCTCGGTCGGCCCCGGCGCGCTCGACGACAATGGCAAGCGCGTGACCCCCGAAGTGAAGGCCGGTGATTTCGTGCTGTTCGGCAAATGGTCCGGCACCGAAGTGAAGGTCGAAGGCCAGGAACTGCTGATCATGAAGGAGTCCGACATCATGGGCATCCTCGAAGGTCGCAAGCCCGCCAAGAAATAAGTCGAATACCGAATATCTGAAATAGACTCAGGAGATACAGATGGCAGCCAAAGAAGTTAAATTCGGTGCCGATGCCCGCGAGCGCATGCTGCGCGGCGTCGACATTCTTGCCGATGCCGTGAAGGTGACACTCGGCCCCAAGGGCCGCAACGTCGTCATCGACAAAAGCTTCGGCGCCCCGCGCACGACCAAAGACGGCGTGTCGGTGGCCAAGGAAATCGAACTGGCCGACAAGTTCGAAAACATGGGCGCGCAGATGGTGCGCGAAGTTGCCTCCAAGACCAATGACGTGGCCGGCGACGGCACCACGACCGCGACCGTGCTGGCTCAGGCCATCGTGCGCGAAGGTTCCAAGTCGGTTGCGGCCGGCATGAACCCGATGGATCTGAAGCGCGGCATCGAGAAGGCGGTTGAAGTTGTTATCGCCGACCTCAAGAAGCGCTCCAAGAAGGTGAAGTCGAACGAAGAAATCGGCCAGGTCGGCACGATCTCTGCGAACGGCGACCGCGAAGTTGGCGACATGATCGCCAAAGCGATGGCCAAAGTCGGCAATGAAGGCGTCATCACGGTTGAAGAAGCCAAGAGCCTTGCCACCGAGCTTGATGTCGTTGAAGGCATGCAGTTCGATCGCGGGTATATCTCGCCGTATTTCATCACCAATGCTGAGAAGATGGTGGTTGAACTCGACGAGCCGTATATCCTGATCCACGAAAAGAAGCTTGGCAGCCTTCAGCCGATGCTGCCGATTCTTGAAGCTGTGGTGCAGGGCGGACGTCCGCTGCTGATCATTGCCGAAGAAGTCGAAGGCGAAGCGCTGGCGACCCTGGTCGTCAACAAGCTGCGTGGCGGCTTGAAGGTCTCTGCCGTGAAGGCACCGGGCTTCGGTGATCGCCGCAAGGCCATGTTGGAAGACATCGCCATCGTGACCGGTGGTCAGGTGATTTCCGAAGACCTCGGCATCAAGCTGGAAAACGTGAAGCTGACCATGCTTGGCACCGCCAAGAAAGTTCGCATCACGAAAGACGACACCACCATCATCGACGGCGCCGGCAAGAAGGCCGACATTCAGAGCCGCGTTGCCCAGATCAAGGCGCAGGTCGAAGAGACCACCTCTGATTACGACAAGGAAAAATTGCAGGAACGTCTGGCGAAGCTCGCCGGCGGTGTTGCAGTGATCCGCGTCGGCGGTGCGACGGAAGTGGAAGTGAAGGAACGCAAGGACCGCGTTGACGACGCGCTGAACGCCACCAAGGCCGCTGTCGAAGAAGGCATCGTTCCGGGCGGTGGTACGGCCCTTCTCTATGCCACCAAGGCGCTGAACGGCATGACCGGCGAAAATGACGACCAGACGCAGGGTATCGCGATTGTCCGCAAGGCAATCCAGTCTCCCTTGCGCCAGATCGTTGAAAACGCGGGCGTTGAAGCATCGATCATCGTGGGCAAGCTGCTGGAGCAGAAGTCCGCGACCTTCGGTTATGACGCGCAGAACGAGAAATACGTCGACTTCATCGACGCCGGTATCGTGGATCCGACCAAGGTTGTCCGCACTGCGTTGCAGAACGCAGCTTCGGTGGCCGCGCTGCTGATCACGACCGAAGCGATGATTGCCGATCGTCCGAAGAAGGACGGCCCCTCGATGCCAGGCGGCATGCCGGGCGGCATGGGTGACATGGACTTCTAAGTCGTTTCCTACAGAAATGCTCAAAGGCCCGGTGGTGACACCGGGCCTTTTTGTTGGCTCAAGGGCCTTGATTGGCGCGCCGTTTCAGCGTCCCTTTCGCTGGCCGATAACAACCGGAGAAACGCTATGTCTTATACTTTTTATGAAGCCGCCATTCCGCAACTGGTGCGTATGCTGGGCAACCTGTCAGCCGTTCTCGACAAGGCCGCAGCCCATGCCAAAGCGAAGAACATCGACCCCAAGGCCCTGCTGGATGCGCGCCTTGTCCCCGACATGTATCCGTTTTCGCGTCAGGTGCAGATGGCGACCGATTCCGCCAAAGGGGCGGCCGCACGGCTCGGGGGAATCGACATTCCGTCTTTTCCCGATACCGAAGCCAGCTTTGACGAGTTGAAGACCCGCATTGCCAAGACGATAGAGTTCATCAACTCCATTCCGGCAGAAAAGTTTGCCGGTGCAGAAGACCGCACCGTCGAGCTTAAAACGCCGAACCGCACGCTGACATTCACCGGCCGGGCCTATCTTTCCGGCTTTGTGCAGCCGAACTTCTTTTTTCATGCAACGACCGCGTATGCCTTGCTGCGCCATAATGGCGTCGAGATCGGCAAGATGGATTTTCTGGGCGCAGTGTAGTTTTGCGTTTGGCCGGGGGCGATGCTCCCGGCCCTTTCCCGCTTAAGGCTACAGGGGTTTGAGTGAGCTGCGCAGCAACGCCATGCGCTCCAGCAGCGAATCGTTCACCTTGCGCAGGTCGGCGATGGCCTGTTCCAGTTCCCGCACCCGCTTGTCGGCTGCCAAAGCGGCATCGTGCCTGTCTTCGGCATCGGTGATATTTTCGGTTGACGTAATAATCCAGCGCACATAGCCGTTAGGTCCAAGGACCGGGGTGTTGACCGCCCGCCAGTGCCGCGCCTCATAGCGCCCATCCGCTCTGCGGATGTCATATTTCATTTCATATATCTCGTCGGATACGCGTTCGCGGATCACGGTGAGCAGAGAGTTACGAAACCGCGCCACGCCATTGGCGCCGCTGTCATCTGGATTATCGGGAAAAGCCTCGAACACGATGTGCCCCACCAGCGCCTCACGCGATTGCATCGAGACCCGGCAAAGAGAATCGCTCACCGCGACAATCACAAACCGCGTATCGAGGATCATGAGTGCCGCCGGCAGGTTGAGGAACACATGCCGGAAATCCGGTTCTTCAAAGGTTGAAGGCCCGGATGCGGAAAAAGATGGAGCGTTGCGGCTTTGAATCACATCATCTTCCTTTTGTCTGGGTTTGGCTGGGCGTCGTCACTCCTGTTTCTGGCGTTCAAAAGACATGCAAGGCTGCGAGGGCGGCCCGTGGCGGACCTCGCAGTCCTTCGTTACTGAGGTTGCCGTGAGCGTTCCCGATCAGGCGTGTCGGATGTGGCGGGCGGCGTCGTATCGGATTGGTTGCTGCGATCAGAACGATGCCGCCCTGCATCTTCACGAGACCCGCTATCGCGTGGGCCAGTTTCACGCGGGCCGGTGTCGCGTGGACTCGCGTTGCGCGGTGTGTTGTCCCGCGGTGCCGTCGAGCGCTGTCCGGTATCACGCTGTCCTGTGTTGTGCTGCCCGCTATCACGTTGCCCGGCATCGCGTGGCCTGGTATCGCGCGGCCCAGTATTGCGTTGCGGCGCGTCGCGGGACGGGCGGACTGTCGTGGGCTGCGTTTGCGGGCGATCAGCACCAGACCGGTTCCACGGCGCCTTGCGATCCGCGCGCCAATCATGGGTGCGGCCCCAATTGGCATCTCCGCGATGTTGTGAACCTTTGCGCGACGGGCCGCTGCGATTGTCCGGTCCACGATCACGCCGGTTCCAGCGATGCGCGCTGCGATCATAGAAAAAATAGACGCTGCCGTCGTAATACCAATCGTCCGCGCCGGAATAATAGGGATCATAATAGCCTGGCCCGTAATCATAGCCGCCTTCGTAATAGCCACCCTGATCGTAATAGCCGTCCTGATAGGCACAACCCGAAAGCGCGATTATGGCCGCACTGCTGAGGATTAGAGTAAATTTGTGCATAATAGTCCTCTCAAATCTCCGCCTCGTTTAGAATAAACGAACGCAACGCGCTTTGGATGCATTCGTCCAAAATTGCATGGCGCGAACCGCAGCCACACTCACATCTTGCGGCTGAAACTGAACGAAATATGCGTGTCGTTAGACGTGCGTGTGTTCTTGCCTGCAACCGTACCGTTGCGCGAACCGTTATACAGCGTATCGGTGAACTGTTGGGTACCGCCCATCAGACCATCTACGCGCACGTCGAGCGAGACCGGCCCCGGCGCATAAGACATAAACGCGCCCACGCGCGGCGCGCTTTGCATCTGCGTTGTCTGGTTCACCTGATACAACTCACGGGTGGTTGCAAGTTGTCCGCTGAGGCCGATCTTTGTGTCGGTGCCCGGCAGGGTTTTTGTCAGCTTGACCGAGGCTTCGCGTGGAACTTCGCCACTGGCGGTGCGCAAACGGCCCGTCACCGGATCGCGCACCTGCGATTGGCGCCACGTCGCCTGTGATTGCAGGGTGGTATTGGCGAGACCAAACCCTTCCAGCGGCAGAGACACTGCGACGGTTGCCTTTTGCTTGCGGTTCATCTCGACGCTTGCCGGCGTCTGGCCGCCGGTGACCGGCGCAAGTTCGGTTGCGGTCCCGGCGCGGCCCTGCACCACGCTGGCGCCGATGCTCGCCGCACCCACGGCCTGATTGATGCTGGCTTTATACTGCCAGGCGCGATCCGGCGTGATCTGCAAATCCTGCGGGCGATCCGACAGGTTGGAGAGCGCCATATAATTGGGCGCATTAAGCGGCTCAACCGCATGTTCAACGCCGAGCTTGGCGGTTGCGCCCGGCCATGGCGTGACGGTGACGCCAGCCTTGGGTTTTACATAATTGTAGCTGGCGGCCTTTGACTGATCGCGATTGAGATCGACAGTCTGCCGTTCCACCGTGACGCCGCCGTCGAGCTTTACTTTGTCGGTCAGCCGATAGGTGAGCGCGCCGGAGACCTGGCTGTCACCGGTTTGCAGATGCGAGCCTTCATCCCCGCCTATGGTTGCGTTGCGGGTAGAGGATTGGGCGACCGAGCCGCCGATTTGCGCATCAAGATCGGATTTGAGCGGCACGGTTGCCAGCAGCGAGCCGGCGAGCGCCTGTGTTTCCAGCGTCTGGCGCGCGGCGCCCGAGCCCGGCGCGTAAGGCGACACGCTTTGGGATACCTGTTCCTTGCCGGTGAGTTCGATCTTCGAGCGCAGCGGCCCATCGGCGGTGGCGCGCACCCCGAGTTCGGCTTTGGTCCACGAACCGGAATCGGTAACCGCCTGCACCATGGGCGGCGCATCGGGCGAGGTGTCGCGCGCGGTGTTGGTGAGGATGGTGCCAGTGACCGCAGCTTTGAGGCCAGCAGTATCGAGTTCAATTTTGGAACTGCCACCCACCTGCGAACCATCGGGGGCGGCGGTTGCGGTAACGGCGGCATTAACCGGGCCTTTTTGCCAGCCGAGCGGCGGCAGCGCCGCGTCCTGGGCAAAACCCTGTGAACACAAACTAAGAGCACTCGCGGCCAACAGCGCCGCACGGCCGATCATACGCATCGTCAACACCGCCTCCGGCCAGCAACTATAGCGCCTCAGGCCGATAACGCCACCTTTTCCGCCGCGCAGCGCCCTTGCAGGGTACTTTCGTTGCGCCGCCGGAACCGCTTAAGCTGCGCCTGTGTGCGCGAAACTTCCCCTCGCGCTTTTTGGGAGACCATAATGACGCCATTTCGATTTGCATGTCTGCTCGCGGGCGTTTCGTTGCTGGCAACACCTGCCATGGCAGACTGGGATCGTGTTGGATCGGTCGATGTTGACTACCAGCTCGAACGCACCAGCCAGTACGGTAATTTTGGCGGCGCGGTTGAACGGCTGCAATTACGCGCCGTCGGCAGCGATGTCGCCTGCCGTACAATTGACGTGCGATCAGGCAAACGCGACCGCAAAAGCCTGTGGCGCGGCACCTTGCGCGAAGGGCGCGCCATCACAATCAATATTCCAGCCAATGCGCGTAACATCCGCCAGCTGGATTTTGCCTGCCGCGCCACCGGACGGCGCGGCGCACAGGTGGAGATTTTCGCCGATACACGCGGCTGGGGCAGCGGATGGCGCCCCCCGCTCGGCTCCGGGGTTGCTCCGGTGCAGCAACCGCGCTGGAACGAAAATGACTGGATCGCGCTTGGCGCGGCCCGCTTCTCCACCAAGGAAGGCGAGACCACCGTGGACGGCGCCAATGGCCGCCACTTCGAGCAGGTGGGCTTGCGCGCCCGTGGCAGCGATGCGCAATGCCGGGCCATTGTGATCCGCTTCACCAATGGCGAGAAAATTGCACTGACCATCAATGGCGGACAGCCGATGCGCGAGGGGCAACTCTATGCCGTTGAACTGCCGGGCTGGCGGCGCAACATTCTGCGGCTGGCACTGGCGTGTAACGCAGTCGGCTCCGATTACACATCCATTCAGGTCTATGCGAGCCGCTAAGGCCCGTAACACTTGATCGTAAAAGTAACGCCAGGGCGTAAAAAAGGCCGGAGGTTTTGCCTCCGGCCTTTTTCTTGACGTTTAGTGCCCGGCGTGATCGGCGGCTGGGTCTGCTGCTTCATCGCTTTGCGATGCATCCTTTTTCACATAAGGCGTGAACGGCCCCAACATGCAGACCGACCCGGTCTGAATGGCGCGGATGGTTTGCAGATTGCCGCAAATCTGGTTCGGCGGTGTGGACACATAGACAAAGCCGTTGAAGCGCAGGCCCACACAAGGCCCGCCCCGCAGCTTGTTCTCCCAGGTCTTGCCGTCCTTCATGTGGAACAGGATGGTGCTTTCATTCGGCACTTCCGTGCGGTCGATCTGGATGGTCTTCAGGCAAACATTTCCCGTACTCGATACTGTGGCCGGTTGTGCCGAGGCCGCTATTGCCGAAAGGCTCAGCGCCATCGCGGCAGCCGACGCGGTGGTCAAAATCATCTTCAGTGTCATTTCAGTCTCCTTATCGCCCCTCATTGCGGATTTCAGTCACTCGTACCGTCGTCATAACCGCCACCTGGGGGCGGCCAATCGGGGTCTGGCGGGTCCGGCGCATCGTAGCTGGGGTCCGGCAGGCTGTTGTCGTAGCCATCGTCTTCGCCTTCGATGGGCGGCTCGTCGCTATCGTCATAAGGCGCGGCCTGTTGATCATCGTAAGGCTGAGACATGTCTGGTGGCGGTGGGGGGGGCGGGCCAGCGCTGCCATTGTCGTTCCCATCTCCGGAGCCATCATCGTCATACCCCTGATCGCCATTGCCATCCTGGTCATTGACCGCGGGCGGCCCCTGATAGGGCGGCGGCGCATATTGGCCGGGCTGCGCAGGTGCTGGCATGGCCGCCCCATTATCCGGCAGCGGCTGAGACGTGACCCGACCTTGTGCCTGGCTGGGCGCAGGCATCAGGTCGTTGCTCGGCTCGGTGCGGACCCGTTGCTCCAGCCGTGCCTGTAAATCCCGCAAGGCGGGCGACGGGGCCTGGTCATTCACCAGCCGCGCCCGTTCGAGGCAGGTACTGACCATGTCCCGCGGCAGGCTGCGCTCACCGCAGGCGCTGAGCACGGCATCCGCAGTATCTTCCCCTGCCGCAAAGGCGGGGCTAGCCGATGCCAGCAGAAGGACAGTAAAACTGCCTGCCAATCCCAAACGGGTCATACATCCTCGCAATACTTGCCTGCCGGTGCATCTTAAACGAAGTTCCGGCTTGTTAGCCTCCTTTCGATAGACCTTCTTTTCTGAACGCTGGCTGAAGACGTGGATCGGGGGATAGAAGACCCTGTCTTGACTTTGCCGCCCCGCACTCACAGATGATCCATCCGCATTTAAGGGAATAAAAACCGTGTCCGCGCCCGCACCTTCTTCTGATCTGATTGTCACCCTGCCCGACGGGAAGGCGCTCACGCTCACCACGGGGGCCACCGGCGCCGATATCGCCGCCGCCATCGGGCCGGGGCTGGCCAAGGCCGCCCTCGCCGTGGAGGTGAATGGCAAGCTTTGGGACATTTTCCGCCCCCTCGAAGGCGATGCCAAAGTCCGCATCATCACCCGCAAGGATCCTGAGGCGCTGGATCTGATCCGCCACGATAGCGCCCATGTTCTGGCCATGGCGGTGCAGCAGCTTTATCCCGGCACGCAGGTGACCATCGGGCCGAATGTCGAAAACGGGTTCTATTACGACTTCGCCCGCGATACGCCGTTCACACTCGACGATCTGGCAAAGATCGAAGCGCGGATGCACGAGATCGTGGCTGAGGACGCCCCGACACGGCGCGAAGTGTGGCCGCGCGATCAGGCGATCGCCCATTTCGAGGGCCTGGGCGAATTCTACAAGGCCGAACTCATTCGCAGCATTCCGGCGGAC
>DATJDE010000152.1:0-8290 GCA_035497595.1 Rhizomicrobium sp.
GCCGATATAGATATAGCCAGCAATGCGCTCGCCCGGTTTCAGCCCGAGCCCTTCTTTGACATGGCCGTCATAGGCGCACCATTCCGTCAGCCAGTTGGCGACAAAGCCGCTTGCGTGAGCCGCGATCAGCATGTTCTGGCACACCGCGCCCGCTGAAAGCATCTGCTCCCATTCGGGAATTTTGATGTTTTCGGTGACACGGCTCACCACCGCCACCACCACAGGGGCACGCAGAAAGCGTTCGCGTTCGGCCTCCTGCTGTTTGTTACCTTCGCCCGCCGCTTTCTGCGCCTCGGCCAGAAGATCGCCCATGCGTTTGCGGCCCTTGCCTTCAAACACGATGAAGCGCCAGGGAAACAGCTTGCCATGATCCGGTGTGCGGGCCGCTGCTTCGAGAATTTGCGCCAGTTCTTTTTTATCCGGCCCCGGCTCTTTCATCACTTTGGCGTTGCCGGAGCGCCGGGAAAGCAGCAAATCAAGGGTTGTCGGCGAGGGGCGGTTCAGGGTGTGGCTGTCATGCGAAGCTGCGCTCAAGGGGAAATGCCTTTCAGGGGTTTGCGAAGTGACGGTCGGCTCCTATGTAATACCAGCACCTTAGGGCAAAAGACCTACCCCGGCCAAACCTGTGCTGGCCGTGAAAATGCGCCTAAATCCATGATCCGCCTCGCATATTGCAGTGAACTGCCGAGTTGGATTAGGAATCCTCGCAATCCGCCTTTAAACTGATCGCCCCAAGGAACCGCTTATGTCCGTCCCGTACGAAAAAGTTGCCACTTGCGACCCGATCTGGAGCGCCCTGCGCCTGGAGGCCGAACAGATGGCCGAAAGCGAACCGGCAATGTCCAGCCTTGTCCATGGCACGGTCCTGAAGCATGACCGGTTGGAGAGTTCGCTCGCCTATCTTCTGGCCAAAAAGATCGGCGGCGAAGATTTGAGCCCCATGCTCACCCGCGAAATTTTTGAAGACGCGATCAATGCCGATCCGGGCATCAGTGCTGCGGTGCGGGCCGATCTGTCTGCCGTCTATGAACGCGATCCGGCCTGCCATTCTTATGTGGAAGCGTTTCTCTTCTACAAAGGCTTTCTGGCGATCCAGAGTTATCGCGTGGCGCATTGGCTTTGGCATCAGAAGCGTTACCCGCTGGCGCGCTTTGTACAAAGCCGCGTGTCGGAATTGTTCGATGTCGATATTCATCCGGCCGCAATTCTTGGCCGTGGCATCATGATCGATCATGCCACCGGCGTGGTGATCGGCGAAACAGCGGTGGTGGAAGACGATGTGTCGATGCTGCATGGCGTAACGCTCGGCGGCACCGGCAAGGAACAGGGCGACCGTCATCCCAAGATCCGCCGTGGTGTGCTCATTTCAGTGGGCGCGAAAATCCTCGGCAATATCGAAGTGGGCGAATATTCCCGCGTTGGCGCGGGCTCTGTGGTGCTGAAAGATGTGCCACCCGGCTGCACCGCCGTCGGCGTTCCCGCCCGCCTCACCGGCTGCGCAGGCGCCAAAAACCCGTCGCAGGAAATGAACCAGCTGATCGAAGAACCGAGCACGGATTTTCAGATCTGATCACAAATTAAGCTGTCATGGCCCGCCTAGTGCGGGCCACCCAGCTGACATTTGCGCCGCTGTGGCAAAAGAAATCAAAGTCATTTTCTGGAAACGCGATCCGGCATCACCTGGGTGGCCCGCACTAGGCGGGCCATGACAGCAGTGGTGCTTTTCGTACTCACAAAGCGTTGTTTTCCAAGCTTATGCTTATCAAGCTTATGCTCACAAAGAATCCTGCCACTTGTAGAAAAGCAGTCCCGCCGCCACCAGCGGTTTGCGAAGCATCGCTCCGCCGGGGAATTTCTTTGGCGGGACTTTGGCGAATACGTCGAATTTTTCGGGCCGTCCCAACGCCGCTTCCGCCATCAGCTTGCCGCCCAGCGTCGCCAGCGCCACACCGTGGCCGGAATAGCCATGCGCGAACAGCACCCGTTCACCGATCCGCCCGAAATGCGGCATCCGCGTGCGCGTGATGCCAACCGTGCCGTGCCAGGCATAATCGATCGGCACATCGCGCAGCATCGGAAATACTTTGAGCATCCGTGGCCGCACCAGTGCGCCAATGTCTTTTGGGATGGTGAAATAGCTTTCGCGCCCGGCGAACAGCAGCCGTCCATCCGTGCTTTTGCGATAATAATCGAGCACATGGCGCGTATCGGCGACGGCGACATTGGAAGGGATCAGCCTGCGGCTTAAAAATTCGCCCATCGGCGCGGTGGCGATGATGAAGCTCTCCACATGCGCGATGTAAGGTGCAAGCTCCGGCGCAACGCTGGCCGAAAACGCATCGCAGGCCAGCAGCACATGGTCCGCCGTCACCGTGCCTTGCGCGCATACGACACTGGTGCCGTCCACCCGCAAGGCGTGCGAATGTTCAAACAATAGTGCCCCGGCATTTTCCGCAGCTTTGGCCAGCCCGTGGGCATAATCCAGTGGCTGCAAATGGCCGCCCCCCGCATCGAACTGGCCGCCCGCATAGATGCTGGTGCTCAGATGGGAGGCGGTTTCGGCCGCATCCATCATCCGCGCGGCGGAATACCCGTAATCGGTGTTCAGATGGGCGGTATCCTCCGCCAGCGCCGCCAGTGCTTTTTCATTATGGGCCGCGATCACCAGCCCGTCTTTCAGAGCGCACGAAATCTCATGGCGTTCGATCAGGCCGCGCACGGTGGCTTTGCCGTCCTCGGCCAGCTCCCACAGGGCGCGGGCATGAATCTTACCCAACCAGGCTTCGAGTTGGGCCTGGGTCTGGCGGTGGCCCGAATGAAGCTGCCCGCCATTGCGGCCCGAGGCGCCAAAGCCGATCCGTTCACCCTCCAGCAGCACCACCCGGGCGCCTGCCTCGGCCAGATGCAGCGCCGCCGACAGGCCGGTATAGCCGCCGCCGACCACGCAGACATCCGCGCGCATGTCACCGGGCAGCGCCGGGCAGGTGGGTGCCGGGTGAGCGAAGGCGGCGTAATAGCCCTGGGGGGCGGGCAAAGTCATGGGCGTGGGAGTGGCGTGCCAGGCCGAACAGGTCAAGGACGATCTTGACCCATGGGAGCGCCGCATGTCATTGGACGTGCCCTCCCCATAGGACCACTGCTTTGACCCGTAGCGAAATCTGGCGCATCGAAAAATATCTGCGCAATCTCTTCCGCCTCGACACCATCACCATCGTCGAGCGCCCAAAGCAGGCCGATTCGGTCGAGGTTCAGGTCAATGGCGAATTCATTGGCGTGATCTTCAAGGACGAAGAAGACGGCGAAACGTCTTACGCCTTCAACATGGCGATCCTCGAAATGGATCTGCCGCCGCCCCCCTCCAGCCGCACCTGATTTCTAAGTTTTGTGTTGCGCGAAGGCGCGGACCATGGCGTCCGCGCCTGAATCGATCGCGCGCCATTGCGCCAGGTGGGCGCGCTTGAACCGATAGCTCAGCGCAACCCCCGGCAGCAGCGGCGTTTCGCGCAGGCAACTCGGGCTCGGCCATTCGGCGCTAAAGCGTCCGCAGCGGAACACCGCCGGGCCGCGCGCCGTTTCCCCGACAAACAGGTCTTCGCCGCGATACCCTGAATCGCCACGGAACTGATATTGCATCAGGCCAAAGGGGCCGGGCGCGCCCGCCGTGCTATCGACATAGCCCATATAGATGCGCCTGAGCCGCTCTTCCTCGGTGAGGTTCAGCCGGTCGGCGCGGATCAGCAGAAACAGCGCAGGCGAATCCGGTGCGTTGCTGGAAAAGCGCTGGGCATCTTTTTGCGAGTAGCCGCGAAAATCCGGCAGCAGCGCGAACAGCGCCACATCGGTCTGTTCGCCGCCGCGCTGCCCGGCACGGTAAACGATATGGTTGGCAGGAATGGTGAATTGCGCCCCGTTCACGGTCAGTTTGACGGGGGTGGTTTCAGCGGTGGGCGAGGGCGCATCGCGTACCGAGCCCGAAGGGCGGGGGCCGAGATAATAGTAAAGAACCGCACCCGACAGCGCCGCGGTGACCACGAACACGGCAAGCGGAACCAGCCAGGCCGATCGTTTGTGGATCGGTTCCTGCGTATTGTCGGCGGTATTGGTCATAGCCATTGTCCGGCGGGCCTTCGAGACCGCAGATGCGGCGCATTTGCTGCTCTTAGCATGTGCACCGCCAGCGTCAGCCCGCACCCAACGGAACTTTGTCGATTGTTTGAATCCGTGACGTCTTTGCCGCACGCGCCCCCATCAGGGACGGGGCCATGGTTAGCGGCGGCGCGCTGTGCACCATCCCGGCACACATTTGCCTGAACACGGGGCTGTTGGCGGGCATGATGTCTGCAAGGTGCTCCGCGGGGTATCTCGCGGTGAATCATGCTGCATGATCTGTATGTCGTAGCGTTTTGCGTGGCCACGGGGTTCACCGCGTCCGGCGTCATCGCCAACATCTACAAGCTGCTGCTGCCGGATGCGGAAAGTGGTGTCGCGCGCAAAGCCTATATTGGCGTCATGGCGTTTGCCGGGCCTAGCGTGCTGTTCGGTTCTTCGCTCAGGGCGCTGCGGGAACAGCGCAGTTCGCCCCTCACATTCTGGCTGGCGGCTGGAGTCTCGGCCTATTGGAGCCTGGTAATCGGGATGATTGTGCTCAGAATCGCGTTCGCGCTCTAGACATCTCAGCAACGCACCGCGACGCCGGAGGTCCGGCGCCGCGGCATCGTTTTGGCTACAGCACCGTCAACATGCCCGCCACCAGCGGATGGCGCACAATGTCCGCGTCTCCCAAACGGATGACCGAGATTTCCGGCACCTTCTCCAGCCGGTTGGCGATGTCGGCCAGACCGGAAAGGCCGCTCAACAAGTCGGTCTGGTCCGGGTCTCCGGTGAGCACCATAGTTGAGCGCCAGCCCAGCCGTGTCAGCAGCATTTTCAACTGGCCATAGGTGCAGTTCTGCGCCTCGTCGATGACGATGTAGCAATCGTTCAGCGTGCGTCCGCGCATATAGGCGACAGGCGCAATCTCGATCACGCCTTCGGCCAGCAGCACCTTCAACCGCTTGGTGCCCAGCCGTTCGGTAAGCGCGTCATAGAGCGGGCGCAAATAGGGCGCGAGCTTTTCCTGCAAGTCGCCGGGAAGAAAGCCGAGGCTCTCACCCGCTTCCACCGCCGGGCGCGACAGCACGATGCGCGAGGCGCTGCCTTTCTCCAGCGCCTCCACCGCTTTGGCGATGGCGAGATAGGTTTTGCCGGTGCCGGCAGGGCCGAGCGCCAGCACGACCGCGCGTTCTTCCACTGCATCGATCAGGCTTTGTTGCAGCGGACTCATCGCCCGGATGTTCTTGACGTATTTGCGGTCCCTGGTTTCGCCGTCCAGCGGGCTCCAGCCGCCGCCGGTTGGAAAGAGGGGGTGAACATTGCCCTCGCGATAGGTGTTCTCGCGGGATTTCTGACGCACAAAACGCTTGGCCATGGATGCTCCCTGGTCAAAGACACGATGATGGATGGATGTGGGATGGATGACGTGGGCAGTCGTCAGGGCGAGTTCGGAACGCTGGGTAACCTGTCTGTCGGTACCTGTGCAAAGCTGCACTTTAGTGCCCCGCAAACGACTCACTGCGACACCACAAGCCTAACCCGATTTATCCCCAGCGTCTGTCGTTTCCGCATGAAGATTTGACGTCATGCGCCCGGCGCGTTCACACTGGCGGCAGATTGCAACGGGAACCGCTTATGCCGCTTTACGCTATCGATGGAATCGCGCCTGAATTGCCGCCCCAGGACGAGTGCTGGGTTGCGCCCAACGCGACCCTGATCGGGCGCGTGCGCTTGCACAAGAATGCGAGTGTCTGGTTCGGCGCAGTGATGCGCGGCGATACCGATTGGCTGACCGTCGGCGAAAATTCCAATGTTCAGGACAATTCGGTGATCCACGCCGATCCGGGCCAGCCTTGCACCATTGGCGCAAACGTTACGGTGGGCCACAACGTGATCGTCCATTCAGCGACCATCGGTGACAACACGCTGATCGGCATGGGCTCAACATTGCTCAACCGCTGCAAAATCGGGAGCGAATGTATTGTCGGCGCCAATGCACTGGTGACCGAGGGCAAGGAATTTCCCGATGGCTCGATGATCATGGGATCACCCGCGCGCGTCGTGCGCTCCCTCACTGAGGCAGAGCGCGCAGGCATACGCATGTCGGCGCAAGGCTATGTGCACAACCATCAGCGTTTCCGCAAAGATCTGAAACAGGTCTAGGTCGCCCGGTTCAGGTCGTCTGGGGTGTCTTGCGCAGCTCGCTGGTGCGCGCCCACAGGCGGCGGATGCGGGTGTCTGCCTCGGGGCCGAAGTTGAACCAGGCGGCGCGGTCGCGCGTGGCATCCACCACAAACAGCATGTCGAGCTTGCCGAGTTTCTGCACCAGCGTATTGCGCACCGCATTGATGCTGAGATCGCAGGCGAGCAACCAGACCTGTGGCAGCACCGCATAGGCCGGACCGAGATTGAACACTTCTTCCTCAAGGCCTGCCGCCGAGCGCGATTTCATGTCGGCCACGATGATGTAGTGCGAAAGCGCGCCGGGCTCGTCGCTATCCTTGCGGCCAAAGGCGCGGGGCTGTTCGGCACGCAGGGCTTGTGCAACGGCGGTGGCTGAGCGGCCGCTGCGGAACAGGCCGGACAGGTCGGGGTCTTCGCTGGCGGCGCGAAAATCCTGTTCGCCCGCGCGCGCGACAAGGGAGTGCGGCGCAAGGCGGCCCTCGGAGACAAAGGACTGAAGCTGCGTGATCGTGTAGGGACCATAGGTTCGGTCCCCGGTATTCACGGTCCAGGTTTCGGGCATGCCTAGAAATCCGTTGTTAAGTGTGTGGCAGGTTAAGGTTAAATGGTTACGCAACTCTTGCAGAGTGCCACAAATCGCGGTGAAGGTTGAGCCGCCGACAAGGAGACAACGCAAATGGCCTATGAATTCTGCAAAGTGGAACACGAGGGGCACCTCACCATCGTCACGCTCAACCGGCCAGAGGTGATGAACGCGATCCATGCCCCCGCCAGCGATGAGCTTTCGGGCGTGTTCGACGCTTTCGCGAATGACCCGGAGCAATGGGTCGCCATTGTCACCGGGGCAGGGGACCGTGCCTTTTCCGCTGGGAATGACCTCAAATATCAGGCGGCAGGCGGCAAGATGAGCTGGCCTGCCAGCGGTTTTGCCGGGCTGACCAACCGTTTCGACCTCGACAAGCCGCTGATCGCGGCGGTCAACGGCATCGCCATGGGCGGCGGTTTCGAGATCGCGCTGGCCTGCGACATCATTCTGGCCTCTGAGAAGGCCATCTTCGCGCTGCCGGAACCGCGGGTGGGCCTGGCGGCCCTCGCGGGCGGCCTGCACCGCCTGCCGCGCGAGATCGGCTCCAAACAGGCTCTGGGGATGATCCTGACCGGGCGCCGTGTCGATGCCGCCGAAGGCAAGGCGCTGGGCTTCGTCAACGAGGTGGTGGCCCATGATCAGTTGCTGGCCAAGGCGAAAGACTGGGCCGCCCAGATTCTCGAGCTCAGCCCGATGTCGGTGCGCGCCTCCAAACAGGCGGTGATACGCGGGCTGGCCGAGCCTTCGGTGAAGGCGGCGATGGAAGCTCAGCGCAACTATCCTGCTATTTCGGCGATGTTCAAAAGCGAGGATTTTGTGGAAGGCCCAATGGCCTTTGCCCAGAAGCGCAGCCCCCAATGGAAGGGTAAGTAACGGCTCAGCCGTTTGCCGCCTTTGGCGCCAGCCGGAAGGCGCAGGATGCGCCGAACACAGCCAGTGGAAACGCCGCCGCGAACAGCCAGATGCTGATCGTGGTGGCGTCCTGCCGGTTGATGCCATCCGCCAGTCCCAATGCATTGGCGATGATGCCCGCGCCCGCCGCCCCCACCGCATTGCCCACCATCTGCATCGCAGGCACGGCGGAGGAGCCAACCGCCCGTTCGCTTTCGGGCAGGTTTTCGAGAATGGCGCGCGTGACATAGGCCCAGGAGGTGCCGAAGCCCGCGCCCAACACGGTTGCCGACATAATCACCAGCCACAACTGGCCGCTGACAAGGGTGAAGGCGAGCGAGCCAAGCCCGACGGTGATGAGCAGTGCGCCAGCGCGGATGCAAACCTGTTCCCGGGCTTGCGAAAATTCGCCCACGATCAGCGCCGCAACCGTCCAGCCCATCGCTTCCGCACCCACCACGTAACCGGCTTCAAGCGGGGAGAGACCGTAAAGCGTTTGAAGAATGACCGCGCCATAAACGCCAAAGCCCACCGCGC
>DATJDE010000153.1:0-1550 GCA_035497595.1 Rhizomicrobium sp.
TCGTTGATCGCCTTGTCGTTACGATCCAGCCGCGCTTCATCTACCGCTGCCTGCACCATCGCCACACGGCGATAGGGCGAAGACTTGGGAATGCCGTGATAGACGTCGATCGCCTCGTCGAATTTTTCCATCGTCTCCAGCCGGTCGGCCAGAAGAATATCCGCCAGATCGAACTGGGGCCGCAGATAGCGGGCAAACCGCAAATACAACACCGATACATCGGCGCTCGCATTCTCGGTCAGCGAGGCAGCGATGGAGAACATCGCCTCCGCCGCGCCTTCCTGCGCAGACGAGACCAGACGATCAGGCTTAGTGCCTGCCGCCAGCCGCGCCTCGGCCCCCTTTACGATGGGCTGCAACGCGGTGTCGTCATGCAGGCCGGCATAGAAAGACCGTGTCTGCGCCGCGTGGCCGCTGCGTTCCAGAAAACGGCCATAGGCTTCCACAATGCGCGGCCCGTTTCCCGTGGCGGTCAACGCTTCACGATAGGCAGCCTCAGCCTCCGGCCCCCGATCCATCAGATCGAACACCAGCGCCCGGTGAAACGCGACCAGTGAATCGGTGCCGCCTTCCGCCTTGAGCAATTGCAGATCGGCCAACGCAACATCGGTTTTCTTCTGCCCCACCGCCGCCCAACTGTTGAGCAGTTCGATGGTCAGCGCCGCAAACGGCCCCTGCGCCGATTTGGACAGATTTTCGCGGGCGCCTGCATAGTCGCCCTTGCGCAGTGCTGCCACCGCCAGCGTGGTGCGCGCCACCCGGTTGTCCGGCTCGTTGACGGTCACCCGTTCGGCGAGCATCGGCGCCCGCTGCATATCCCCGGCCGAAACCGAATAGAGAAATGCCCGCGCCAGCAGATCGGGATTTTTCGGATCAGCATCGAGACTGGCGCGATAAAACTTCGCCGCATTCTCCATGTCGTGCTGGCTCGCCGCCAACCGTGCATTGAGATAGTTGCCATAGCTCGCCACCAGCGCCGCATTGGTGCGCACAGGCGGCGCTCCCGTCGGATCATTGGTCTGGAGCGCCCCACCGGAGGTCAGCGACTGCGAAGACGCACCGCCTTCTATACCCAGCGTGGAACAGGCCGAAAGCGCAAGCGCCGCGGCAGACACAAACAGGAACTGGCGAATGCGCAAAGTCAGTCTCCTTGCAAGTTACCGACTACATGTTGGTGTAGTTCGGGCCCCCGCTGCCTTCAGGTGTCACCCAATTAATATTCTGCGCCGGATCTTTGATGTCGCAGGTTTTACAGTGCACGCAGTTCTGCGCATTGATCTGGAAACGCGGCCCATCCGCCTCCTGCACCACCTCATACACACCAGCCGGGCAGTAGCGCTGCGCGGGCTCGGCATAGTCAGGCAGATTGACGCGAATAGGAATAGACGGATCTTTCAACACCAGATGAACCGGCTGGTCTTCTTCATGATTGGTGTTCGACAGGAACACCGAAGACAGCTTGTCGAAACTGATCACGCCATCGGGCCGCGGATACTCAATCGGCTTGCAGTCCGCCGCTTTTTTCAGCGTCTGATAATCGGCCTTGCCAT
>DATJDE010000154.1:0-3397 GCA_035497595.1 Rhizomicrobium sp.
GCTTTTGCTTCACCAACACCAATCACCGCAAAGCCCCGCGGTTTATCGAGATCTGACGCCAGCTTCGCCAGAAATTTATTAAAACTGAGGCCAACGGACACAGTGATCCCAATTTCATTTTCGATCCGCTTGGTAAGCCGCGCCATTGTTCTTGCCGCGCTTTGCCCGTGCAAGCGTTCCGTGCCGGTCAGATCAAGAAATGCCTCGTCGAGAGAGAGCGGCTCAACCAATGGCGTCAATTCCAACATCATCGACCGCATGGCTTTGGAGGCTGCGGTGTATTTTGCAAAATTGGGCTTGATGACCACGGCGTTGGGGCAAAGCTCCAAAGCCTTGTACATCGGCATGGCAGATCGTGCCCCTGCAATGCGCGCCACATAACAGGCGGTGGAAACCACGCCCCGCCGTGACGTACCGCCAACCAACACCGGTCTGTCCCGCAGTTCCGGGTTATCGCGCTTTTCGATGGCTGCATAAAAGGCGTCGCAATCAAGATGGGCGATGGAGAGGGTTTCAAGTTCCGCATGCGCGACCACGCGCCTGCTACCGCAGCTGCCGCACCGCGCGGCATCGGCGCGGCTGTCGGTCATGCAGTCGCGGCAGAATGCGCTCACTTTGGCAGGCCTTGGTCCACTTCGTCTTTATGCCACAACCATGCGGCCCCTCGCACACCGCTGGAATCCCCATGAACGTTTTTAACGAGCCGGGATGGCCCTTCCGCCGTAAAGGCATAGCGTTCGATGCGCGGCGGAAGCTCGGTGTAAAGCGCCTCGATATTCGAAAGCCCGCCACCAAGCACAATGGCATCAGGGTCCAGAATGTTGACCAGCGTGGCAATGGCGCGTGCAAAGCGATCGTAAAAGCGCTCCATCGTCGCCCGGGCATCAGCGTCGCTGGATGCAGCAATCTCTGGCGTACCAAGCTCGCGCCCGGTTATGCGGTGAAATTCGGCAGCGATAGCGGGTCCGCTGCACCATGCTTCGATGCAGCCGCGCTTGCCACAATAACAAGAGGGCGCATGGAGTATCTCATCAGCATTTGCGGCTGGCAGTGGGTTATGACCCCATTCCCCCGCAATGGCATGTGGGCCAATCATAACGCGCCCGCCAACGCAGACGCCGCCGCCAATGCCGGTTCCCGCGATGATTCCGAAGACGACATTACAGCCCCGCCCAGCACCGTCTGTTGCCTCCGATAACGCGAAGCAATTGGCATCGTTGGCCAGGCGCACCTGGCGGCCAAGGGCAATCGCCAGATCCTTATCCAATGCGTGACCGATAAGATGTGTGGAGTTGGCGTTCTTCACCAACCCGGTTAGCGGGCTGATTGTGCCGGGTATGGCGATGCCGACGCTCCCCGATTGTCCAAGCGCCGTCTCTGTGGCGATGACCAGATCTCGGATGGCGCGGATTGTGTCGTCATAGCCGCTTCGTGGTGTGGGCACACGGCGGCGTTGGGCTTCTTGGCCGTGTTCGTCGAGCGCAATAATTTCTATTTTTGTACCGCCAAGATCGATGCCCAGACGCATGCTTATTTTTCCCCCAATGTGGTGCGCACAAATGCTTCAATATCGGCCCAACTCTCTGCATTCAGATGCGCTTGCGCACAGGGCGGCAGAAGTGGTTTCAGTCGCGTGTCGCCGATGAAATGAATGCGAAACACGTCCGGCGCGGCTTCGGCGGCGGAGATGAGATGGGGCGGAATATCGTCAACGAAAAAGGCGGGCGCCCCACCGCGTTTCGCGAGAATTTTGACGACCGGACCTTTCGGCCCGCTGTTTGGAATGAGCGGAAAGCCAAACCCTGCTGCGCTGAGATTGCGCAGCCTCGGCTGTGCCTGCGTGGCGGAGACGTTAGACAGCACCACAATGTCCAACTCGGCGCCAAGGCGCTGCAACGCGGCTTGTGCGCCTTCCACCGGCTCCAGCGAATCAAGATCGGCCCGAAAATCATCCAGCAGCCGCGTCACCTCAATATTTTCCACAACCGAATCATCATTCCGCCGCCGCACATTTCCGTGCAGCCGGTAGCTGGAAAAATCGAGATAGAGGCCCGACGTCTGAAGGAACTTTGTGAAACCGTCCACAAACAGGAAGAGGACTTCATCGGCATCCAGAATCAGCAGCGGCCGCCCGGTCAGGGCAACGGTCTGCGCTTCAGCAATGGTGGGTGTGGTGCTCACAGATTTGTCAAAACATGGTGGGCGAGATGAAGATCGCGCGCCCGGGCGGAAGAGTTTTCGCAGAACTCGGCCAGAAGCGGTTCGTTTTTCAGCATAAAATCGACGACTTCCGCCAATACCGCAGGTTCCTCCAGCCGGTCTCTGAGATCGCCAGCGTTAATACCGCTCGCAGCCATGAAGCTGTCCAGCGGGTCGGGGGAGTTTGCGAGGAATTCCAGCGCCTTGAGCGCAAGCGCCTCGGCTGTGTCAGGGGTCATTTGTGTCGCCATCGTCAAGGGAGCGTTAAGACATAGGGCCTAATACTAGCAAACTGAACGGCTTCCGGGGCTATTGCCGCCCGGAGCTCTGGAAAGGCTTGGGGCGCGAACTTATGGACGCCAAAATGAAAACTGTCCTGATCGTGGAGGATAATGAGCTGAACATGAAGCTCTTCCACGACCTTCTGGATGCCCACGGCTACAATATCCTTCAGACCAAGGACGGGATGGAAGCGCTCGACATTGCGCGCGAGCATCACCCGGACCTGATCCTGATGGATATCCAGCTCCCCGAAGTCTCCGGCCTTGAGGTCACCAAATGGCTCAAGGAAGATGATTCGCTCAAATCCATTCCTGTCGTCGCGGTCACGGCCTTTGCCATGAAGGGTGATGAAGAAGTCATTCGCCAGGGCGGTTGCGAAGCCTATATCTCCAAGCCCATATCCGTCACGAGCTTCCTGGAAACCGTTCGCCGCTTTGTGGGTTGAGCCATGACAGCGCGCGTTTTGGTGGTCGACGACATTCTGTCGAACGTGAAGCTTCTGGAAGCAAAGCTCACCGCTGAGTATTTTGAGGTGGTGACCGGCTTCAACGGCATGGAAGCCATCGCCAAAACCGAAGAATATTCGCCGGATATCATTCTCCTCGATGTGATGATGCCGGGGATGGACGGGTTTGAAGCCTGTCGCCGCATCAAGTCCAACCCCAAGACGGCACATGTGCCGGTCATCATGGTCACGGCGCTCGACCAGCCGAGTGATCGGGTAGCGGGGCTTGAAGCCGGTGCTGACGATTTTCTCACCAAACCGGTGGAGGATGCGGCCCTTTTTGCGCGGGTGCGTAGCCTTGTTCGCCTGAAGATGATGACCGATGAGCTTCGCATGCGCGAATCCACCGGCCAGAGCATGGGGCTGCTCGATCCGGCCGAAACGCTGATCGAAAACGCCCCTGCCGGGCGG
>DATJDE010000155.1:0-6568 GCA_035497595.1 Rhizomicrobium sp.
GAGCAGGCCAATGTCGCCACCCTGCCCATCGTTGCCAATCAGGCGCCGGTCGATATTGCGCGCCGGGCGCTCGCATCCGCCCGTGTAGGCGGCTACGACGTGCTGATCCTCGATACGGCCGGCCGCCAGCACATCGACGAAGGGCTGATGGCCGAAGTGGCCGCGGTGCGCGATGCGGTGAAGCCGCATGAAACCCTGCTGGTGGCAGATTCGCTCACCGGGCAGGATGCGGTGAACATCGCCAAATCCTTCAACGAACGGGTCAAACTCTCCGGCATCATCCTGACCCGCGCCGATGGCGATGCCCGCGGCGGTGCCGCGCTCTCCATGCGCATGGTCACCGGCGCACCAATCAAATTTCTTGGCGTCGGCGAAAAGCTCGACGCGCTCGAAGCCTTCCATCCCGCCCGCGTCGCAGGGCGCATCCTCGACATGGGCGATGTGGTCAGCCTTGTCGAACGCGCCGCCGAAACATTCGACAAAGACAAAGCCGAAAAAATCGCCCGCAAGATGAAAAAGGGCGAGTTCGATATGGACGATCTGGCCGAACAATTGCGCCAGATGAAAAAACTCGGCGGGATGCAGGGCGTGCTTGCCATGCTGCCCGGCGTTGGCCGGGTGAAGGATCAGCTGAGCGCCGCTGGCCTCGACGACAAGCTGTTGTCGCGTCAGGAAGCGATCATCCTGTCGATGACCAAAAAAGAACGCGTCAAACCCGACATCATCAACGGTTCGCGCCGCAAGCGCATTGCCGCGGGCGCCGGTGTCGAGGTGAGCGACGTGAACAAGCTTTTGAAAATGCACCGCCAGATGGCGGACATGATGAAGAAGATGGGAAAGATGGGCGGAAAATTGCCCGCCGGTCTTTCCGGCCTGATGGGCGGCGCCATGCCGCAACTTCCCCCGGGCATGATACCCGGTCGGAAATAAACGATTTAACGAAAGAGGAACACGTTCATGGCCTTGAAGATCAGACTGGCGCGCGGCGGCACGAAAAAGCGCCCGCATTACAACATCGTGGTTGCCGATTCCCGCAACGCCCGCGATGGCCGCTTCATCGAGAAGATCGGCTTCTATAATCCGCTCCTGCCGAAGGATCATGCTGATCGTCTGAAGCTGGATCTGGAACAGGCCAAAGCCTGGATGGCCAAGGGCGCCACCGCGACCGATCGCGTGCACCGCTTCCTCGCCAATGCCGGTCTGGTGAAGCCGCTGGTGAAGTCGAACCCGGAAAAATCCAAGCCGAAGAAAAAGGCCCAGGAACGCGCCGCTGCCGCTGCCGCAGCAGCCGCCGCCAGCGAAGCGCCTGCCGCAGAGTAATAGGCCGAGTAATAGTGCCGTCATTCCCGGCCGAGCGACAGCGAGGGGAAGAAAATCCAGGCGTCGACACCATACAGGTGTTGCGCCCGGATCGTTCCCCTCACATCGCGCCCGGGGATGGCATAGGATAAAGCCATGTCGCGCGACGTTCTGCTTGCCGCCATCATTGGCCCACACGGACTATCCGGCGATGTGCGGGTGAAAACCTTCACCGCCACGCCCGATGCGCTTGGCGCCTATGGCCCGCTGCACAGCCCAAGCGGCGCGCCTTTCACCATCACGTCTCTGCGCCCCACCAAAGACGATGAAGCCGTGGTGCGCTTTGCCGAAATAACTGACCGCACGGCCTCCGAAGCCTTGAAGGGCACGCAGCTCTTTGTTGGCCGCAGTGCTCTGCCGGCCGCCGAAGACGACGAATTCTACCATGCCGATCTGGTTGGCCTGCGCGCCGAAGACGAAGAAGGCCGGGTGCTGGGCACCGTCACCGCCCTTCACAATTTCGGCGCAGGCGATGTGCTGGAAATCACCCGCGCCGATGGCGATGCGGTGATGCTGCCTTTCACCCGCGAAGTCGTGCCCGCCATCGAAATTGCGGCGGGACGGGTTATTATCGCCTTCCCCGAAGAGGTCCAAAGCGAAGGATCTGTGGAATGAGCGATGTCACGTTTCGCACCGCCTGCAAGGACGATCTGCCCAAGCTGGTCGAACTTCTGGCCGATGACGATATTGCCGAGGGGCGCGAACAGGCCAAGGGCGATCTGTTGCCCGCCTATGCCGCCGCCTTCGACGCCATGATGCAAAGCCAGGACAACCGCATCCTCGTCGCCGAACAGGATGGCGAGATCATCGGCTCGCTCCAGCTTGTCTTCATCGCGGGTCTGTCGCGGCAGGGCGCTGAACGCGCCATCGTGGAATCGGTGCGCGTGTCCTCGCAGGCGCGTGGCCAGAACACCGGCACGCTGCTGATGAAAGAAGCCATTACGCAGGCCCGCGCCGCCGGGTGCAAGCTGGTGCAGCTGACGTCCGACAAACGCCGCACCCGTGCCCATCTGTTCTATCGCCGCCTTGGCTTCCTTCAGACCCATGAAGGCTTCAAGCTCGACCTATGAGCTTTCGCGCCACCGTGCTGACCCTGTTCCCGGAGATGTTTCCCGGCCCGCTTGGCGTATCGCTGCCGGGCAAGGCGCTGGAGAAAAATCTCTGGTCGCTCGATGTGCGCGACATCCGCGAGCACGGCATCGGCAAGCACCGCACGGTGGACGATACGCCCGCAGGCGGCGGCCCCGGCATGGTGATGCGGGCCGATGTGGCGTGCGCCGCGCTC
The DNA here is from genome assembly GCA_035497595.1 of Rhizomicrobium sp. Classification (GTDB taxonomy): domain Bacteria; phylum Pseudomonadota; class Alphaproteobacteria; order Micropepsales; family Micropepsaceae; genus Rhizomicrobium. Next base: position 2,645 of record DATJDE010000155.1, read on the forward strand.
GATGCCGCGCTGGCCGCCAATCCGGCCCCCGCCATCTATCTTTCCCCGCGCGGCACGCCGCTGGCGCAGGCCCGCGTCCGCGCGCTCAGCACCGGCCCCGGTGTGGTGCTGTTGTGTGGCCGCTTCGAGGGCCTCGATCAGCGCGTGCTGGATGCCCGCCAGATCGAGGAAGTGAGTCTGGGTGACTTTGTGCTGGCAGGCGGTGAAATCGCCGCCATGGCGCTGCTGGAGGCCACTGTGCGGCTGATCCCCGGTGTTTTGGGCGCAGAAGAGTCGCCGTCTGACGAAAGCTTTGAAAACGGCCTGCTCGAATATCCGCAGTTCACCCGGCCCCAGAGTTTTGAGGGGCGCGACATCCCAAAAGTCCTAACCAGCGGAAATCATTCAGAAATCGCCAAATGGCGGACGGCACAGTCAGAAAGCCTCACCATGACGCGCCGTCCAGACCTCTGGACCCTCTATGAAAAGCCAAAAAGCTAGGTTATAGGCCCCCTCCTTCGTTTAAAATTTGCCGCCGGAGACATCACCATGAACCTGTTGAAGCAGCTCGAAATCGAGCAGATGCAAGCCGTCCGCGGCGGCAGGGGATTGCCCGCATTTCGCCCCGGCGACACGCTGAAGGTCTCCGTCAAGGTCGTGGAATCGAGCTACGACGAAAAAGCCAAGCAGACCAAGACCCGCGAACGCCTGCAGGCGTTTGAAGGCGTCTGCATCGCCCGCCAGGGTGAAGGCCTCAACGAAAGCTTCACCGTCCGCAAGCTGTCCTATGGCGAAGGCGTGGAGCGTGTGTTCCCGATCTACAGCCCGCTGGTCGATGGCGTGACTGTTGTGCGCAAGGGCCGTGTCCGCCGTGCGAAGCTCTATTACCTGCGTGGCCGCACCGGCAAAAGCGCCCGCATCGCCGAACGCGCCGATCGCGCCTCGGAAATCGCGGCCAAAGCCTGAACACGTTTCAGTTCCGATTTTGAATCACCGGCCGAAGGCTCCCGCTTTCGCCGGTTTTTCTTTGTCCGATGCGCTGAGATGGCAGAATCAGTCAGCTGTGCAGGTGTGATTGAGCCCATGAAATAAGGCGTTGTTGACCCATCCGCTGTACCGGATTGGGCAATTTACCAGCAAAATCGCACCTCAAAGGCACAATAATCCCCTTAAATCGGGCCTTTTGTTGCGCCACCCTGTCGTAACGGCGCGGAAAAGCAGTAAATTCAGCCATCTTTTGTGATTCGCCAACAGGAGCCACCATGGCAAAAGCATCTGCGAAAGCCGCACCCAAAGCTGCATCCAAAGCTGCCCCGAAGGCCGCTGCGAAGGTCGCTGCGAAAACCAAAACCGAAACGATGAGCACCCGCCAGCTGGCCGCTCAACTGGCCGAAAATCACGAGCTGACCAACAAGGCCGCGCTCGCGATTATGGAAGACTTCGCCACCATCGTGACCAAGCAGCTCAAAAAGGGCATTCGCATCCGCCTCAATGGCCTTGGCATCCTTCAGGTCCGCAAGCGCGCCGCCCGCATGGGCCGCAACCCGGCGACCGGCGAAGCGATCAAGATCAAGGCGAGCAAGAAGGTCGCTTTCCGCGCTTCGAAAGAACTGAAAGAAGCGGTCTAAGCGATTCTACGCATTGCATCGGAAAAAAGGGCGGTTGCGCGAACACGCAGCCGCCCTTTTTCTTTATGATTTTTTCTGCGCGGGCGGTTTCTTTGTGTGCAATCACTCTGCCGGGCTGAACGACACTTGCACCTTGTAATATTTGGTGGCGGCAAGCTTGTTGTCGAAGGTCTTGCCTTCGGGCTTGCGTTTGGAATGGACCGTATAGGCGATGTCGATCTTGCGGCGCGGTTCACCGCCGAAGATGACTTCCTCCGTCAGCGTGACTCCACGCTCAGATTTCAGAATCTTCTTTCTCGCCATCGATCTACTTTTCCGAAAAGAACCCGGATGCCAAATCCTACCGCGCCCCGCACCCAGCGCGGCGCGACCCGTTGGCGCACGCCATCAAATGGCCCGACGCCGCAGCCGCAGCGCATTGGCGATCACCGAAACCGAACTCAGGCTCATCGCCGCCGCCGCAATTTCGGGCGATAGCAAAATCCCGAACGCCGGATAAAGCACCCCCGCCGCCACCGGGATGCCAATGACGTTATAACCAAACGCCAGCACCAGATTTTGCCGTATGTTGGCCATCGTGGCACGGCTGAGGCCCAAGGCCCGCGCAAGGCCGCCAAGGTCGCCCTTCACCAGCGTCACGCCCGCGCTTTGCATGGCCACATCGGTGCCGGTGCCCATGGCGATGCCGACATCGGCGGCGCTCAGGGCAGGGGCATCGTTCACCCCATCACCCGCCATCGCCACCACGCGGCCCGCTTCGCGCATGTCGCGCACCACCCGGTGCTTATCGTCCGGCAACAGTCCCGCCTGAATATCCGCAATGCCAAGCCGGGCGCCGACAGCTTTTGCCGTCGTCACATTGTCGCCCGTCAGCATGACAAGATGGATGTTCTGCGCCCGCAGCGCTTCCAGCGCGCCCGCTGTGGTCGGCTTGATCGGATCAGAGATGGCAAGAATGCCGCGAGGCCTGTCCCCCACCGCCACGAACATCGCGCTTGCGCCATCGCGGCGCAGTGCATCTGCCTGCGCTTCCAGCGCCGTTGCATCAACCCCCAGCTCCGCCAGCAATTGCGTAGTGCCCACCGCCACGCGCACACCGTTCACCTCGGCAACAACGCCCTTGCCGGTCACGGCGCGAAAGCCGGTTGCGCTGCGCAACGCTCCGCCCGCCGCTGCCACAATCGCGCTGGCCAGTGGATGTTCGCTCCCCCGTTCCACACTCGCCGCCAGCGTCAATAACTCGCTTTCCGAAATCCCCTCGGCAATCACTTGCGTCACGCGCGGGCGGCCTTCGGTCAGCGTGCCGGTCTTGTCGATCACCAGCGTGTCGATTTTCTCCAAGCGCTCCAGCGCCTCAGCATCGCGGATCAGAATACCCGCCGCTGCCCCCTTGCCGATTCCCACCATGATCGACATCGGCGTCGCCAACCCCAGCGCGCAAGGGCAGGCAATAATCAACACCGAAACCGCCGCCAGCAGCGCGTGGGAAAAAACAGGCTCCGGCCCCCAGAGCATCCATCCGGCAAAGGCCAGCATGGCCACCACAATCACCGCAGGCACAAAAATAGCCGAAACCTGATCCGCCAAACGCTGGATCGGCGCGCGGCTGCGCTGGGCCTCAGAAACCTGCTGCACGATGCGCGCAAGCATGGTGTCCGCCCCAACCCTGTCGGCCCGCATCACCAACATGCCATTGGCATTGATGGTGCCCGCAATCACGGTTGCGCCCGGCGCTTTTTCCACCGGCATCGCTTCGCCGCTGAGCATGGATTCATCGACCGCGCTTTGCCCTTCGAGCACCACGCCATCCACCGCCACCCGCTCACCTGGGCGGATGCGCAAACGGTCGCCGACATGCACGTCGGCAACCGGCACATCCTCATCGCTGCCATCGGCGCGCACACGCCGCGCTGTCTCGGGCGCCAGTTTCAGCAGCGCGCGAATGGCCCCGCCTGTGCGATCCCGCGCGCGCAATTCCAGCACCTGGCCCAACAGCACCAGCACGGTGATCACCGCCGCCGCCTCGAAATAAACCGGCGCCGCGCCATGGCTGAGCGCCTGCGGAAAAAGCCCCGGCGCCAGCAGCGCAACAACGCTGAAACCATAGGCAACGCCCGTGCCCAGCGCGATCAGCGTGAACATGTTGAGCGCCCGGTTCACCAGCGAGGCCCAGCCCCGCACAAAAAACGGCCAACCCGCCCACAGCACCACCGGCGTCGCCAGCACAAACTGCACCCACAGCGAAACATGCGGGGCGATCAGATGATGCAAATCGAACAGATGTCCGCCCATCTCCAGAACAAATACCGGTAGCGTG
>DATJDE010000156.1:0-4564 GCA_035497595.1 Rhizomicrobium sp.
CTGGCTTCTTGCGCATCTGCATTGGCCACCATCAATCTGCGCGGCAAAATGACCATGCTGCCGTCCATCACGCTCATCTGATCGTCAAATACTACGCTGGATATTCCGGCATTCTTCAAAACAGCTTCCGCATAGGAGAGATCTACCGGATTGTTGGATTTAAGAACTTCTTGCATTTGCGTCCTCCTATCCGCTCCGGTGGTTTCCCGCAGCCTTTATATCGCCTAATCTTGCAACCGCAGCCAGGAACGGCAAGACATCACCCATGAGTGTCGCCGAAGCCGTAAAAACCGCCCCCGCCGTGTCGCCCGTCGAGCGACTGCACACGCTTGTCTCCGCCGATATGGAAGCGGCCGACCGGCTGATCCATCAACGCATGGCAAGCGCCGTGCGCCTGATCCCCGATCTGGCGCAACATCTGATCGATTCCGGCGGCAAGCGCCTGCGCCCGCTGCTGACGCTGGCAGGCGCCCGCATGGCGGACTATGCGGGGGATGGGCACCAAAAACTCGCCGCCGCGGTAGAGTTCATCCATACCGCCACCCTGCTGCACGACGATGTGGTGGACGACTCGTCGCTGCGCCGGGGCAAACAGTCGGCCAATGTGATTTGGGGCAACAAGCCCTCGGTGCTGGTGGGCGATTTTCTGCTCAGCCGCGCCTTCCAGTTGATGCTCGAAACGGGCGATCTTTCGGTCCTCGGTATCCTAGCCAACGCCTCGGCGGTGATCGCCGAAGGCGAAGTGCTGCAACTGAAATCAGCCAACAACGTCGCCACCACCGAAGATCATTATCTTCAGGTCGTCAGCGCCAAGACCGCTGCTTTGTTCGCCGCAGCCGCTGAAGCCGGTGCGGCCCTTGCCGGGCGCGATCAGGCGTTCGTCAAAGCCCTGCATGATTACGGCATGAATCTCGGCATCGCCTTCCAGCTTGTCGATGACGCGCTGGATTATTCGGGCCGTCAGGCCGTCATGGGCAAAGCGGTAGGGGATGATTTCCGCGAAGCGAAAATGACCCTGCCCGTCATCCTCGCTTTTGCGCGGGGCGATGCTGAAAGCCGCGCCTTCTGGACCCGGGTGATCGAAAACGGCTCTCAAAGCGACGAAGACCTCACCCGCGCCATCGCGCTGGTGGAACAGACAGGCGCGATCCGCGAAACCATGCGCCGCGCCCGTGTCTACGCCGCCGCCGCCAACACATCATTGGCGATCCTGCCGCCGTCAGACATTCACGACGCGCTGGTCGCCGTGGCCGAATTCTGCGTCGACCGCGCCTATTAGAATCTCACCACCTCGCTGTCATGGCCCGCTGCGTTATCGTGGCCCCCTGCGTTGTCATGGCCCGCCAAGTGCGGGCCACCCAGGTGACGCAAAACCAGAGGTGCAGAATCGAATATTCTTCCCTTCAATAACCCACGCCTGAGCGACGCGGCGAACCCTACTTCTCCGTCACGTTCCCCACTTTGCCCGCGCCGTTGCCGATCGTCTCGTCGATAAAACGCAACGTCGCCGCCAGCGCCTTTAAGTTCGCCTCGCGCGTTGCTTGCGGCGTGTTGCCCAACAGGCTGTGGCGGATGCCCGGCATCACAATCATCTCATGGCGGACCTTGGCCTCTTTCAGTCGCGCGGCCATCTCTGTCGTCTGCTGAACCGGCACAATCTTGTCGGCATCCCCCGCGATCAACAGCATCGGTGGGGTCTGCGGCGTAACAAGGCTGACGGGGCTCGCCAGCCGAATCTGCTCAGGGCTGCATCCCGCCTTGAAACAGCCGAGCAGTGCCCATTCCGGTGCCCATGCCTTGTCGCGCGAGAGGGCGCCAACGCTGCGCGCCTGATCGGCGAGCGTTTCCATGTCGAACACGCCGTACCAGGCGACCACGCCCTGCACGCAGGCGGCCTGTGCCGTATCCGGCCCCTGCCCGTCGCCCGCCTTGAGAGGCGGCGCAAGCGCGGCGACACCGCAACTCACCCCCGCCATGGCAGCCAGAAATCCGCCTGCCGATGTGCCCCAGACCACCGTGCGGGCCGCATCGATGCCATAGGTATCCGCATGGCGGCGCAAAAAGCGCAACGCCGATTTCACATCCTGAATTTGCGCCGGATAACGCGCTTCGTTGACAAAGCGATAGTTGATCGACGCAACGGCATAGCCCCGCGCCGCCAGCGCAGCCAGCACGCCGGGAAAATCCACGAACGGGCGATTGCCACGGGAGGTGCCGGTGACCCATGCGCCGCCATGAATGAAGACCACCAATGGCAAACCACCCGCGCCGCGCGGCACGGTTTGCGGCGGCAGATAAAGATCCAGCGTCAATGGCCGAAAGCCGCGCGCCGCCCAATAGGGAATGGCCGCAAAGCCGCGCACCCCATCGGCGAACGACACCACACGCGGCGGATAGGTATCCTTGTGAACGCCAGCGCCAGATATCTCAGGCGCGGCACGCTCGGCAAAGGCAGGTAGCCCGCCCCCTGCCAGAAGAAGGAGAACCGCCACCACCCATTTCAACATGTGAAAACTCTCGTTTGAATTGACGTCAAAAGCTGCGCGGCGCACCGATGTTGTTGGCCGCGATGCGGGTCGCACACACCCACCAGCCCGGATGGGCCTGCTGCACGGCCTGCGCGGCACGCATCGCTGCCGCGTCGTTCGCAAACAGCGCATAACAGGTGGCGCCGCTGCCGCACATGCGCGTCAGCAAAGCATCTTCCGCGTCCAGCGCTGTCAGCACCTCCTGAATAACAGGGGCAATCTCCAGCGCAGGCGCCTGCAAATCGTTGCGCGTCTGGCCGAGCCAGGCGGCCAGTGCCTGAACGTCGGCAAAGGCGCTTGGCACCTGTATCTGCGCCACACCGCTGCGGGCGGCAAGCCGGGCAAAGACCGGCCCGGTCGGCACCGCGACACGCGGATTGACCAGCACCAGCGCGGCGCGCGGCAGTTCGGGCAGCGCCGTGACGCGCTCGCCCCGCCCCTCCATCAGCGCCGCGCCCGACAGCAGACAAACCGGCACATCCGAGCCGCTCTCCACCGCCGCCTGCTCCAGCGACACGCGGCCACCGCGCAACGCCTGAAGGCCCCACAGCCGCCACAGCGCCCGCAAACAGGCCGCCGCATCCGCCGAGCCGCCGCCAATGCCAGAAGCCACCGGCAGATTCTTGGTCAACCGCAACCGCGCACCAGAGGCGACACACGCCCCCGCCGCCAAAGCGCGGGCACTGCGCAACACCAGATTGTCTTTTTCATCGGCCAGCGCGCTCGCGAACGGGCCATCCATCACAAGGCTGAGGTCATCGGCGGCTTCGGCACAAAGCTCATCGCCCGTCTCGGCAAAGCCGACCAGACTCTGCAACGCGTGATAGCCGTCAGCGCGCTTGTCGCCCACATGCAAAAACAGGTTGATCTTCGCCGGGGCGAAAACCGTCACCCGATCAGGAACGTCCGCCACCGCTGAGGCCATTTTTGAGCTTCGCCTCGATCTTGGCTTTTTCCGGTGCCTCGGCGCCAAAGGTGATCGCATGGCTCCACTGGAACTGTGCATCCAGTTTGCGCCCGATGCGCCAATAGGCATCGCCCAGATGATCGTTGATGGTGGGATCGCCCGGCACCAAAAGCACTGCGCTCTGCAATGTTTTGGCCGCATCCTTGTAGCGGCCAAGCTTGTAATAGGCCCAGCCCACGCTATCGGCGATATAGCCATCAAAGGGGCGCAGCGCGCGTGCCTTTTCCAGCATCCCCAGCGCCTCGCTCAAATTCTGTCCGCGATCCACCCAGGAATAGCCGAGATAGTTGAGCAATTGCGGCTCGTTCGGGCTCAGTTTCAGCGCGGCCTTCAGATCGGTTTCCGCCAGCGTCCAGCGGTTCGACTGTTCATAAGACACTGCCCGCGCATAGAGCAGCGGCCAGTTGTTGACGCCGCTGCCGCGAATGGAAATGGCACGGTCATAGGCGTTCGCCGCATCGGCGAACCTGTTCACGCCGCGATAAACATCGCCCAGTGCGGTCCACGCTTCCGCGTCCGTAGGATCGGTGGTGACGACTTCGGTGAGATCGTTGATCGCCTTGTCGTTACGATCCAGCCGCGCTTCATCTACCGCTGCCTGCACCATCGCCACACGGCGATAGGGCGAAGACTTGGGAATGCCGTGATAGACGTCAATCGCCTCGTCGAATTTTTCCATCGTCTCCAGCCGGTCGGCCAGAAGAATATCCGCCAGATCGAACTGAGGCCGCAGATAGCGGGCAAACCGCAAATACAACACCGATACATCGGCGCTCGCATTCTCGGTCAGCGATGCAGCGATGGAGAACATTGCTTCCGCCGCGCCTTCCTGCGCAGACGAGACCAGACGATCAGGCTTAGTGCCTGCCGCCAGCCGCGCCTCGGCCCCCTTTACGATGGGCTGCAACGCGGTGTCGTCATGCAGGCCCGCATAGAAAGACCGTGTCTGCGCCGCGTGGCCGCTGCGTTCCAGAAAACGGCCATAGGCTTCCACAATGCGCGGCCCGTTTCCCGTGGCGGTCAACGCTTCACGATAGGCAGCCTCAGCCTCCGGCCCCCGATCCATCAG
>DATJDE010000157.1:0-7981 GCA_035497595.1 Rhizomicrobium sp.
CGATGCTTCGCGGGAGTTCCCTTTATGCGCATGTCGATTTTAACGGTCGCAGCCGCGGCCTTGATGCTGGGTTTCGCAGGTGCCCAACCTGCTTCGGCCGCCAATGCCGGGGCCACCAAAATGAAAGCGTGCGGCGCGCAATGGAGCGCCATGGCCCCTGCCCAGAAACAGGGCATGACCTATCAGCAATTCACCTCCAAATGCATGTCGGGCAAAGCGGTGGCAACCGCGCCAATGGCGGGGCCGATGACGCCGCAACAAAAAATGTCTGCCTGTGCTGCTGATTGGCAAAAGGCAAAAACCGCGCATTCGACCGGCGGCCTCACCTATCAGCAATACACCGCCAAATGCACCAAGAAGAGCTGAGTGCGCGGCCTTAAAACGTTCGCGCGCGGCAGCACCTTTCGGTACAGCCGCGCGCGACACGCATAGCATTGGTTTATGAAAGCGGCTTAAGCGTTATCGCTGTCCGCTTCGCCTTCGTCTGCAACGTCTTCAGCGTCGACCTCGACTTCAGGTTCTTCCTCAATCCAGCCCATCTTCACGCGCGCCTTCATGATGATCGCGTTGGCGTCGGCCGCCGTCAGGTCAAAACCTTCCAGAGCACCGGGAACGCGCACGCGCTCCTTCTCCTTGTTCTGCTCGAAATAGCCGAGCAGATCGTCGGTGGCGCAACCGGCCAGATCTTCCAGCGTCTTGATTTCGTGCTCGCCCAGCGCCACGGCCATCGCGCCGGTCACGCCGTCAACCTCAAGCACATCGTCTCCCACGCCGAGTTCGCGGCGCTTCTCATCAATCTCGCGGTTCTGCGCTTCGATATGTTCCTGCGCCCGGCTTTGCAGCTCCTGCGCGGTGTCATCGTCAAAGCCCTCGATCATGGCCAGTTCGTTCACCGGCACATAGGCAATGTCCTCGATGTCGGAGAAACCTTCCGAGGCCAGAAGCTGCGCCACGGTCTCGTCCACATCGAGCGCGCCCATGAACAGATTGGTGCGTTCGGTGAACTCCTTATGGCGGCGTTCGGATTCTTCCTGTTCGGTCAGAATGTCGATCTGCCAGCTCGTGAGCTGGGAAGCGAGGCGCACATTCTGCCCACGCCGACCAATGGCAAGCGAAAGCTGCTCATCAGGCACAACCACTTCAACGCGGTGGGTATCTTCATCCAGCACCACCTTGGAGACTTCGGCAGGCGCCAGCGCGTTGACGATAAAGGTCGCCGCTTCACCATTCCACGGAATGATGTCGATACGCTCGCCCTGCAGTTCCTGCACCACCGCCTGCACACGCACACCGCGCATACCAACGCAGGCGCCAACCGGATCGATGCTCGAATCTTTCGAGATCACCGCGATCTTGGCGCGGGAACCTGGATCGCGCGCCACGGCGCGAATTTCGATAATACCGTCATAGATTTCCGGCACTTCCTGCGCAAACAAACGCACCATGAATTGCGGATGGGAGCGGGAGAGGAAAATCTGCGGCCCGCGGGTTTCGCGGCGCACGTCATAGATATACGCGCGGATACGATCGCCGGTACGGAAGGATTCACGCGGGATCATTTCATCGCGGCGCACCACACCTTCGGCGCGCGACAGATCGACCACGACAGAGCCGAATTCGGCGCGCTTGACGACGCCATGCACCACTTCGCCGATACGATCTTTATATTCTTCATACTGACGTTCGCGTTCGGCATCGCGCACCTTCTGCACGATCACCTGCTTGGCGTTCTGCGCATTGACGCGGTTGAAATCGAGCGGCGGCAGGGTTTCGGCAATGATGTCGCCCACCTGCGCTGCCGGGTTGCGGGCGCGCGCATCGCCAAGGCTGATCTCAATCTTGTCGTTATCCACCAGCTCGACCACATTCAGATAGCGCGAGACGTGGGTTTCGCCGGTCTTGGAATCGATCTCGACGCGGATGTCGTTTTCGCTGCCGTAATGGGCCTTGGCGGCGCGCTGCATCGCCTCTTCCATCGCATGCAACACGACCTGCTTGTCGATCGACTTGTCACGGGCGACCGCATCGGCGATCTGCAAAAGTTCAAGCCTGTTTGCGGAAACTCCGGTAACCATCTCACTACTCCTGTCACGCGCAGGATATGCGCGGGTTGAACTTTTACGCCTGTTTACGCGCCTTCAAATCGTCTTCAATCAGCCGGTCGGTCAGCACAAGTTTTGCTTCTAAAATACTGCGAAAGCTGAATGTCATATCGGCGCCGCTGCTTTTGAACAGCACATCCGTGCCATCCAACCCCAACAGCGTGCCGCGAAACCTTTTGCGGCCCTTGTCATCGGGCAGCGTCAATTCGATCTTTGCCTCATGGCCCGCCCAGCGCGCGTAATCAGCCAGCCGTGTCAGCGGGCGGTCAATTCCGGGCGACGACACTTCAAGATGATATTCACCCGCGATCGGATCTTCCTGATCCAGATAGTCAGACAGCGCGCGGCTCAGCGTGGCGCAATCGTCCACATCCATCAGCCCGTCGGCGCGTTCGGCCATGATCTGCAATGTCTTGATCTTGCCGCCCAACATCCGCACGCGCACCAGCCGATAACCCGCCGCGTCCACAATGGGGGCGATTACGGACTCGAGCTTGGTCTGCGCAATGCTAATCGGCGTTGTCCTTGGCTGCCCCAAACCGTTGGCTCAAAAAAAGCAAGCGTTCGGCCCGCGGCGGGTCTTGCGACCGCCACACAACAGCAGTTTCTGTTGTTAGGGATGCCCGCGATATAAGCGCTCGGCGGTTATTTGGCAAGTCAGCGGCGGATGGCCTTCAGATAAGCGGGCTTGCCGTGCAGTTCCTTGGCTTCATAGCGGGTCTGGGGCCAGCCCTCCGGCCGGGTCAGCCAGTCGGCGGATGAGGCGGCTGTCCAGGCAAAGGCCGGGTGGGCACAAATGCGTTCCAGCGCCCATTCGAAATAGGGGGCATCATCGCTGGCAAAGCGAAATTCCGCCCCCGGCCGCATCACCCGGGCCAACGTGTCCAACAACGCGGTCTGCACAAAGCGACGCTTGTGGTGGCGCGTCTTGGGCCAGGGATCGGGAAAGAGAATGAACACCGCCCCTAGCGACGCATCCGGCAGCGCCTCAATAATGTCCCGCGCATCGTCGCTATGCAGCCTTATGTTCGGCAACAGATTTTCATCGAGTTTGGAGAGCAGCTTGGCGACCCCGGAAATATAGGGTTCTGCGCCAATCATCCCGACATGGGGATGATGCGCGGCCTGCCACAACAAATGCTCGCCCGCGCCGAATCCGACCTCAAGCCAGACGTCACTTACTTCACCACCTCCTTGTGAGGCGGTGCCAGTCGCGACGAGCAGCCCTCCGCCCGGATCGCTGCGCTCCCCGACCTCCCCACAAGAGGGTGGTGAGAAGTAGGTTTTCGGGTCGCGCCCCTGCTCCAACCGCAGCGCAAGCCGGGGCAACAGCGTCTCGATCAGCCGGTCCTGATGGGCCGAAAGCTTCGGCCCCTTGCGGCGGCCATAGAGCTTGCGCCGATGGCGTTCGGGGTGATCGGTGGTGCTGCGATCACCCACGCCGCAATAATCCTTGAGTGGTCTTAAAACGCGCCCCGAAGCTTTTCAGCAAGGTCGGTCTTCTCCCAGGAGAAGCCGCCATCGGCTTCGGCAGGGCGGCCAAAATGGCCATAGGCGGCGGTGCGGGCATAGATCGGGCGGTTGAGGCCCAGATGTTCGCGAATACCGCGCGGCTTCAGATTCATCAGCTGCGGCAGAATGGTTTCGAGCTTGGCTTCATCCACCTTGCCGGTGCCATGCAGATCGACATAGAGCGACAGCGGCTCGGCAACACCGATCGCATAGGCGATCTGGATGGTGCAGCGATCCGCCAGTTCAGCGGCCACCACGTTCTTCGCCAGATACCGCGCGGCATAGGCCGCCGAACGGTCCACCTTCGTCGGGTCTTTGCCCGAGAACGCGCCGCCGCCATGCGGGGCTGCCCCGCCATAGGTATCGACAATGATCTTGCGGCCCGTTAGCCCGCAGTCACCATCCGGCCCGCCGACGACAAAGGCGCCCGTCGGGTTCACATGCCATTCGGTTTTGTCGTTCACCCAGTCTGCGGGCAGCGCCTCGCGGATATAGGGCTCAACGATGCCGCGCACGTCGCGCGAGGTCATGTTTTCGTCGAGATGCTGGGTCGAAAGCACGATCTGCGTCACCGCAACCGGGCGGCCATCGACATAGCGCAACGTGACCTGGCTCTTGGCGTCGGGGCCGAGCTTGGGCTCCTTGCCGGATTTGCGAGCCTTGGCCAGCAATTGCAAAATTTTATGGCTGTAAGCGAGCGGAGCCGGCATCAGCTCCGGGGTTTCGCGGCAGGCATAGCCGAACATGATGCCCTGATCGCCCGCCCCTTCATCCTTGTTGCCCGAGGCGTCAACGCCCTGGGCGATATGGGGCGACTGGGCGTGGAGCAACACTTCGATGTTGCTGTGGGCCCAATGAAAGCCGTCCTGCTCATAGCCGATGTCACGAATGGCGGCGCGCGCCAGATCGATTACCACATTGGAGGTGATCTGGGCGGGGCCGCGGGTTTCACCGGCAATCACCACCCGGTTGGTGGTGGCCAGCGTCTCGCAGGCGACGCGGATATCATTGGGGTCGAAGCCGTGTTTGGGGCCTTCGCGGAAGAACAAATCCACCACTTCGTCGGAAATCCGGTCACAAACCTTGTCCGGATGCCCTTCGGAAACGCTTTCGCTGGTGAAAAGATAGTCTTTGCGCACCATCAGCCGACCCTTTCAAACTCACGGAGGCCTTTTTGCAAGAACGCCCCCCTTGGTCAACAGCAGGAGAGGGAAAACTCTCCTGAAGCGCGAAAAGCTTGTCGCCGAGCCACCCTGCAGGCTGTCCAGCGATAGGGCGCCAATGATGGGCCGTCAGAGAATGAACCGCGACAAATCCTGATCCTTGGCAAGGCCTTCCACCCGATCCCGGACATAGGCCCCATCGATGGTAATGACATCGCCATGAAGATCGGTCGCCGAAAAGCTGATCTCGTCCAGCACCCGTTCCATCACCGTCTGCAAACGGCGCGCGCCGATATTCTCGACCGTGGCATTCACCTGCGCGGCAATGTCGGCAATCGCGCCGATCCCATCCTCGGTGAAATTCAGTGTCACGCCCTCGGTCTGGAGCAACGCGACATATTGCTTGGTGAGGCTGGCTTCAGGCTCGGTGAGGATGCGCTGAAGGTCATCGCGGGTAAGCGCCTTCAACTCCACGCGGATTGGCAACCGCCCCTGCAATTCCGGTAAAAGGTCGGATGGTTTGGCGGCATGAAACGCACCGGACGCGATGAACAGAATGTGATCAGTCTTCACCGTGCCATGCTTGGTGGCAACGCTGGTGCCTTCAATCAGCGGTAACAGGTCGCGCTGCACCCCTTCGCGGCTGACATCGCCGCCGCCGCGCTGTTCGGTGCGAGCGCAGATCTTGTCGATCTCGTCGAGAAAGACGATGCCGTCATTCTCCACCAGCCCAATCGCCTCACGCACCATGGCTTCATTGTCGAGCAGCTTATCGGCTTCTTCGGCAATCAGCGGGCCATGGGCATCGCCCACCTTCATCCGGCGCATTTTGGCCTTGCCGCCAAAGGCTTTGCCGAACATGTCACCGAGATTGATCATGCTGACTTGCGCGTTTGGCATACCGGGAATTTCGAACGATGGCGCGCCGCTGTCACGCACCTCGATCTCGATGTCCTTGTCGTTCAACTCGCCATCGCGCAACCGCTTGCGAAAGGCCTCGCGCGTTCCGGCGGACGCGGCAGTGCCGACCAGCGCGTCGAGCACCCGTTCCTCGGCGCGCGCTTCGGCTTGCGCTTCCACATCTTTGCGCTTGCGCTCACGCACCTGTGTGATGCCGACTTCCACAAGATCGCGCACGATCTGTTCCACATCGCGCCCGACATAACCGACTTCGGTGAATTTGGTCGCTTCGACTTTGAGAAACGGCGCCTGCGCGAGCTTTGCCAGACGGCGCGAAATCTCGGTCTTGCCGACGCCGGTGGGGCCGATCATCAGAATATTCTTGGGCTGCACTTCTTCGCGCAAGTCCGGCTCAAGCTGCTGGCGCCGCCAGCGATTGCGCAAGGCAATGGCGACAGCGCGCTTGGCATCGCTCTGGCCCACGATGAAACGGTCGAGTTCGGAAACGATTTCGCGCGGCGTGAAAAAACTCATTCGGCTTTCAGGCTTTCAACAGTGATGTTGTGGTTGGTGTAGACGCAGATATCGGCGGCGATTGCCATCGCGCGGCGGGCGATTTCCTCCGCCGTCAAATCCATCGGCATCAGCGCACGCGCCGCGGCCAGCGCGTAAGGGCCGCCCGACCCGATGCCGATCAAACAATCATCGGGCTCCACCACATCGCCATTGCCGGTGAGGATGAGGGAGGTTTTGGCATCGGCCACCGCCATCATCGCTTCCAGGCGGCGCAGATAGCGATCCGTCCGCCAGTCTTTCGCCAATTCCACACAGGCCCGCGCGAGATTGCCTGGATGTTGCTCGATCTTGGCTTCCAGCCGTTCGGAAAGCGCAAAAGCATCCGCCGTGGCCCCGGCGAACCCCACAATCACATCGCCTTTGGCAAGACGGCGCACTTTGCGGGCATTGGATTTCATCACAGTCTGGCCCGCACTCACCTGCCCGTCACCGGCGACCACGACCATACCGGCCTTGCGGACAGAGATGATGGTGGTGGAGCGCCATTTCTGATCGAGGTAATGGGTCATGTGCCGTTTCTCGTTTACCGGGGGCCTGTTATACAGCGCCGAACGCCTCACATAGGGTCCGCCCATGCGCACTGCAACCGTTGAACGCAAGACCAGAGAAACCGAGATCGCCGTCTGGGTCGATCTCGATGGCTCGGGCGAAACCGACATCGACACCGGCATCGGCTTTCTGGACCATATGCTGGACAGTTTTGGCCGCCACTCGATGATCGACCTCAAAGTGCGGGCGCAAGGCGATCTGCATGTCGATTTTCACCACACGACCGAGGATACCGGCATCGTGATCGGCCAGGCCGTCAAAAAGGCGCTGGGCGATTTTTCGGGCATCACCCGCTTTGGTTCGGCCCTCATCCCCATGGACGAGGCGCTGACCCGCGCCACGCTGGATGTGTCCAACCGCCCTTACCTGATCTGGCATGTCGATGTCCCCAAGCCGAAGCTGGGGGAGATGGATACGGAGCTATTTAAGGAATGGTTTCAAGCCTTTGCCCAGAATTCCGGCATTTGTTTGCATGTCGAGAACCTCTACGGCACCAACAGCCACCACATTGTGGAAACCTGCTTCAAATCGGTTGCCCGGGCCTTGCGCCAGGCGGTGGAACCCGATGAGCGGCTGGAAGGCGGCGTCGCTTCCACCAAGGGCACGCTGAACGCGGAAGATTAACATCTGTCAATAAGTTGACGCCCGCGTCATTTTTCTTGACTCCCATGTTGGCAGAGGCATAATCGGCCCACGCCAAAGGGAGACAGATGCATGGCCCAGATCACCAAGGACGAAGTTTACGACGCGGTAGCCCCGGATGATTTTCCGGCCATGCTTGAGGTTGCCCGCTATGGCACGCGCTCAACCGCCTTCGACAAGATCATCTCGGCGACCCACGACCATTTCTGGGACCCGATGGATAAAAAATACATCGACTTCAACGAACCCTTCGACCTGACGAAGGAAATGATCCTTCCCGAAGAATTCTTCCCGATTTTCAAGACTCGCATCGGCGACACGATGACTGAGGCGCAGAAGATCAAATTCGCCAGCGAAGCGACCCGCTGGCAAATCTCGGCGATCCTGCACGGCGAACAGGGCGCGCTCGCCCTTTCGGCCTCGCTCTGCCACATTTTGAAGGATCCGGGCGCACAGGAATATGCCGCCAATCAGACCCGCGAAGAAGCCCGCCACGTCACCGGCTTTGCCTCCTACATCAAAGCGCGCTGGGGCAAG
>DATJDE010000158.1:0-15578 GCA_035497595.1 Rhizomicrobium sp.
CGGAGCGCAAGAATACGCCTCGCAGAAGGTTCCATTGTTGCAATCCCATTGCATGCGCCAGCGTCCGGTTTCCCCGCGTCGGTTGCGCACCAGCGCCGCATCAAACACGGGCGCGCCCCACTCTTGCGTGTTGATCGGTGACGGCGCCGCCTCAATCATCCAGCGCGTCTGCGCCGCACTCGGCTCCGGCACAGATCCAGCCCGCAAGGCAATCACGCTGATACCGCGCTGCCTTGCAGCAAGGGTGAGCCTTTGGCTGGCGGTGAGATCGAACACATTGGCAGCGTCCCACGGTTCAAGGAGCACTGCCGCCATGCCCCGGCAACTGAGCCCTTCCGCCCCGGCGCGCAACACCGCCTTTGCATTGGGCGCGCGCACCATCAGCACACGCGCCGGATCGATCCCCAATTCCACCAAACCGTTGCCGTGGGTTTCGCCGGTTTCCAGCGCCGAAAAATCCTGACACACCCAAAGCAGGCCTTTGTGTTCGCCCAACATGCGCGCCGCCAGCAACAGCGCGAAGCCGGACGCCGCAACACTCGCGCGCGCCGTGGCGGCGAACACTTCGTGCAGCGCGCCCGGCACCAGCCCTCCGCCAAGGCATTCATCCGCCGCCAAATGGCCCAGCGCAATACGCGCGGGGCCAGTCTCGTCCTGCAAGGACCCCAACAAGGTCTTCAGCTCTAGCGTTCGGGCGTTGCGCATGGTCATGTTCACGTTATGTTCTAGTATTGCTATAGCTGCCTCCAGAGTCAAATGGCTGCAAAGCCTATATGGTCGCGCCAGATCCTTTCAGGCGGTCCGATTTGGCGTCCTCGTCAACAGTCCAAACACTTCTGCAACAGGCAAATGCCGCCCTGGCCCGCCACGATCTGGAACGTGGCGAAACATATCTTCAGCAGGTGCTGGCCAACGCGCCGGAAAATCCTGCGGCGCTGTTTTTTCTCGGCCATGTGCGCCGTGCCCAACAGCGCCTGCCCGAGGCGATTGCATATTACGAGCGCGCCATCCGCAGCCAGCCAGACCAGCCCATGGCCTATCACCACCTGGCCACACTCTTGCGCACAACCGGCCGCGCCGCCGAAGCCGTGCCGGTCATGCGGGCGGCAGAACATCTGGCCCCGCAGGACGCCCGCACCCAATTGGAACTGGGCCTGGCCTTGGCCGACACCGCAGAGTTCGCTTTGGCGGAAGACGCTTATCGCAAGGCCCTGCGCCTTCAGCCCGCGCTGATCGAGGCCAGTCAAGCGCTCAGCGCCGCCCTCATCGCGCAAACCCGCCTGCAAGAGGTTGAGGCGGTCGTCGCAACAGCCCTGAACCAGCCGACGCTAAGTCCCGGCCAGCGCGCTGGCCTGAAACTCAATCTCGGCATCGCGCGCGTGCAACAAAACCGCCCGGCCGAAGGGCTGGCCCTGCTCGATGAAGCGCAAAGCCTGATGCCAAATCTGCCCCATGCCGATTACAGCCGCGCCAATGCGCTGCAAGGTCTCGGCCGCATGGAGGCGGCAGAACAGGCTTATCGCAAAGCCCTGCAGCGCAACCCGCTCGATCTCAGCGCCCATACCGGCCTCAACCGCCTGCACTATCGCATGGCAAGTCCCGATTTTCTGAAATCCTACGATGAAGCCGCCGCGCTCTACCCCACAGCCTCGGCGCTGTTCGCAGGCAAAGCAGATTTCCTGTTTCTGGCCGGTCTCTATGAAGACGCGCAAATTGCTTATCGCCGTGCCCTGGCCCACACGCCTGCGCATACACCGTGGCGCGAAGGTCTGGCCGCAACGCTAACGCGGCTCGGCGCCTTTGCAGATGCAGCGGCGGAATATGAACAGGTGCTGCAAACCGGCAAACCCAGCCTTGCTGCCCGCTGCGGCTACGCGGAATGTCTGCTGCGCGCGGGCGATCCCGAAAAAAGCGTGCGCATTTCGGCGGAGGCCATCACCCATTCTCCGCACGACCAGCTCGCACTTGCCTTATGGGGCACGGGCCTGCGCCAACTCGGCGATCCGCGCGAAACCACGCTCAACGATTATAACGCCTTCGTGCGTGTCTATGACCTGGAGCCGCCAGACGGCTTCAGCGATGCGCAAGCATTTCATGCCGCGCTCAACAGCTCGCTCGATCCCCTGCATGGTGACCGGCGCGAGCATATCGATCAAACACTGCGGTCGGGCACGCAAACCCTGGGCAATCTGTTCGGCACAGGGCGCGATCTGGTCGAACGCCTGCGCGCCCGCATCGATCACGCTGTCGCCGATTACATCGCGCAAATGCCGCCGCAGGACACCCACCCTCTGCTCAGCCGGCGTACAGACAATTTTGTCTATTCCGGCTCATGGTCGGTGCGCCTGAACAATCGCGGCTTTCACACCAATCACGTCCACCCCAAAGGCTGGATCAGCTCAGCCTATTATGTCGATATTCCCACCGTCACGCGCGATACGGTTGCCAAACCGGGCTGGCTGAAATTCGGGGAACCCAGTTTCGAGGCGGGCTTTGCCGAGCCCATCCGCCGCACAGTCCAGCCGCTGCAAGGCCGTCTGGTCCTTTTTCCATCCTATATGTGGCACGGCACCATCGCGTTCGAAGCACCCGCCACGCGCACAACCATTGCGTTCGACGTAGCCCCGGCTGCCTGAAGCCCGAAAAACCAGCCCTCAAATGCTGGAAAAGTGCTTATTTCGCCAAAATGTCAGATTTTTGCACGCGCGCGTAAAAACTCCCGCGCCGCCGATTGTCTAATTATATGTAGCGTTCAACTCTTAATCCTCAAAAGGGCAACTCGCGAGGATGGCGGACAACCACGAAACCAGTTCTGAAGGCATCAATGCACCCCTTGCCGCGCCCATGACCGCGCCAGAGGTGGATGATTGGTTTGTTCGCGAAGTGCTGCCCCTGGAGTCGTCCTTGAATCAGTTTTTACATCGCAACTGGCGCAATGCGAGCGATATCGCCGATCTGCGTCAGGACATTTATGTCCAGGTGTATGAAGCGGCGCTCAAGGATCTTCCGCTCCGCCCCCGGCAGTTCGTGTTTACAACCGCCCGCAATCTGCTCATCAACAGAGTCCGCCGCGAGCAAATCGTTTCCATCGAAGCGGTGGCCGATCTCGATCTGATGGAGATTGCCGAAGACAGCCCGGCCCCTGATCGCGCCGTCATTGCGCGTGACGAGCTGCTTCAACTGCAAGTCGCACTCGACCGGCTGCCCGCCCGCCATCGTGAGATTTTTCTCATGGCCCAGATCGAAGGGCTCGCCGGCAGGCAAATCGCTGAGCGCCTCGGCCTTGCCGAAAGCACCGTCTCTCTGCATCTGGCCAAAGCCACAAGGCTGATCGCCGATCATCTCTACGGCGCCCCCAAAGATCTGCGGAGGGAACCATGACCGCAGACAGCACAACGCCCGCCCAAAGCCATGGTGCGGCGCAGATTGAAGAGCGCGCTTCCCATTGGGTGCAGAAAAAGCATTTCTGGGGCTGGACCGCCGACGACCAGGTCGCCCTCGATGCCTGGCTCGCACAATCGCCCGCACATCGCGTCGCCTATCTGCGCCTTGATGCTGCGCTGAACCGCAGCAATCGCCTGGCCGCGTTGAAGGCGCCGCTGAGCGCGCGCGCGGCACCTGCGAAATTTCGCCCCTATCTCAGCAAGCTGGTTGCCGTCTTTGCATTGGTTGCGCTGATCGGTGGTGGCATATCCTTCCTCAACCCCGGCCCCACCATCGCGACCTACAGCACACAGGTCGGTGCACGCCAGACCGTCGCTTTGGCCGATGGCACACATATCGAAATGAACACCAACACGCGCTTGCGGGTCGCGTTGAGCAAAACCGAACGCAAGGTCTGGCTGGAAAAGGGTGAGGCGTATTTTCAGGTCACCCACAATGCCAAGCGGCCGTTCACGGTCTATGCAGGCGACAAACAGGTCGTTGACCTCGGAACAAAATTTCTGCTGCGCCATGAACCGGGCCGTCTGGAAGTAAATCTGCTGGAAGGCCAGGTCGAGATCGGCAGCGAAAAGAACGCCAAACTCGGAACCACGGTGCTCAACCCCGGCGATTCCGCCATCGTCACCGCGAATGCCGTCTCCGTCACGCGCAAAACCTCCCGGGACATCATCGAAAAACTCGGCTGGCGGCGCGGTGTGGTGACCTTCGACAGAACAACGCTTGCCGACGCGGTCACCGAACTCAACCGCTACAACCGCCACAAACTTATCGTCACCGATCCGGCAGCGGCCCGCATCACCATCGGCGGCACCTTTGATGTGAACAATGTCGAGACATTCATCGACATCGCCAGAGAAGACTTCGGGCTCAAAACCCAAAATCGCGGCGATGAAACCGTGATCTCGAAATAAACCGACGCCGTACAAATCCATTGAACCGACAGTTCCGCACACAACGTCTTTGGGGGGAAATATGAGACAAACACCACTCACCACAGTTCTGCTGGCCAGCGCCGCATCGCTCATCGGTTTTGCGGGCGCAGCTCTCGCAGGCGATTTCGATGTCCCGGGCGGCGGCATGAAGTCGGCGCTTGACGCCTATGCCAAACAGGCCGGTATCCAACTCATCTATACCGATAACGCCATCAGCGGCACGCGCAGCAGTGGCGTCAAAGGCATTCTTTCCGCCGACGATGCATTGTCGCGTATCCTGCAAGGCTCCGGCCTGGTAGTGCGCCGTCATCCGGCAGGCGTCGTCGCCATTGTGCGCGACACCTCCGCCAAGGCCGATGTCGAACAGCTGCCCATGCAGTTGGCGCAGGCCGATCCCGCGCGCGTCAGCGTCGAAACCGTCACGGTGACGTCGTCGAAACTCGGCAGCTCCGATGTGCAGACCGTGCCCATCGCGATCACCGCCCTGAGCCAGGAACAGCTCACCTCCACGCAAACAGCCGGCGGCCCCGATCTGGTCAAGAGCGTGCCGAACCTGACCTTTACCAAAACCAATTTCAGCGGCTATTCCATCCAGATCCGCGGCATCGGCACCCAGGCGGTTTCGGTGACGATCGATCCGGCCGTCGCCGTCGCCTTCAACGATACATCCTTCATCCGCAATCACTTCTTCGAGCAGGAATTCTACGACGTCGCCTCCGTCGAAGTGTTGCGCGGACCGCAAGGCACATTATACGGCCGCAACTCCACCGCTGGCGTGGTCAATGTGATCTCGGCCAAACCCACCGATCAATGGGAGGCCCGCGCCTCGATCGACGTTGGAAATTATGAATCGCGCCGCACGGAAGGCATGCTCAACATTCCCATCCTGGGCGACAAGCTCGGTTTGCGTGTGGCTGGCGAATGGACCAAGCGCGACGGCTACGCCTTCAACGCTGTGCAGGACAAGTCGGTCGATGGCCGAAATCTGTGGTCCGGCCGCGCGACCTTGCAGTTCAAGCCGACAGAGAAGCTCACTGCAAACCTCATCTACGAACATTTCAACGAGGATGACGACCGGCTGAGAAGCGGCAAGCAGCTCTGCGAGCGCGATCCCGGCGTCACAACCCTTCAGAACGCAAGTGGCAACGCGGTCAATATATCCAATTATACCTACAAAGGCTGGGTCGGTCAGGGCTGCCTTCCGGGCTCGCTCTATGCGCAGTCCGCCTTCGGCACGCCAAATGCGAATGCAAACCCGTTCGTGGCCGCCCTTCAATATGTTGTTGCATTCATTCCGCGCGGAACCGATCCCTATGCGGCGGTTGAACAGGCTCACAGCCTTCGGGTGATTGATTCCACCTTGAGCCCGACCTACAAAGCAAACAACGATACATTCGAATTCAACGTCGATTACAAGATCGCGCCTCAACTCACCCTGACCTCGCAGACTGGTTATAACAAGGACAGCCTTGCCTCCTCGCAGGACTATACGCGCTTCAGGTCCATATCGGGCGTCTTCGTTCCGGCAAAAAGCATCGGCAAGGAAGTCGTCGGTCAGGACGGTCTGTTTTGCGATCCGCAGTTAGGCTGCTCGGACAAGCTCATCGGGCAGGATATCTCCCAGCAAAGCTCCTATCAGTTTTCCCAGGAAGTGCGCTTGTCCTCCGCATTTGAAGGTCCGTTCAATTTCAGCGTCGGCGCAAACTATATGCATTATCAAACGCGGGAAGATTACTACGTTTTCTATAATGCCATCACGCTGCTGACCCGCTATTTCAATCAAACCTATGGCGGCCTGGGCGGCCTTGCCAACCCCGCGGTCCCGCACGCGCCTTTCGATGCGTATACCGCGAACTATTGCGGCCCCAAGGATGCTACGCTGCCGTTCAATGCAGCGGGCACTCTGCTTGGGCTGGGCTGCGCCTATATCGATCCCAATCCGATCGATCAGGTTGATGGGCAGGGCCACAATTACTTCCGGAGCAACAACCCCTATCGCCTGAATTCCTGGGCAGCCTTCGGCGAGGCCTACTACCAGGTCGCCCCGGACGTTAAGCTGACAGGCGGCTTGCGCTTCACAAATGACCGCAAGCATTTCACCGAATATCCCAGCTGGACGGCGATCGCCGGCAAGGGCTATCCGATGGGTGACGTCACGCGGCAGGAGTGGAACGAAGTCACCGGCCGGGCGGTGGTCAACTGGACGCCAAAACTCGACTTCACCGACCAGACCCTGGTTTACGCATCCTACTCGCATGGTTACAAAGCCGGCGGCGCCAATCCGCCGGGCGTGATTCCGATCATGGTGGGCACCACAAATCTGTCATCCGCCGGCGCCGCAACACATCCGAAAACATTCAAGCCGGAATTCAACGATGCGTTCGAAATCGGCACCAAGAACACGTTGCTCGACGGCGATATGACGCTCAACCTCGGCGCGTTCTACTATAAATACGCCAACTACCAGATCTCGCAGATCGTCGATCGCACAGCGGTCAACCTCAACTTCAATGCGAAGGTCATGGGCGCCGAACTCGAAGCGACGTGGGAGCCTTTGCCCGGCCTTCGTTTCAACCTGGCGGCGGGTTACGAAAATGCGCCCGTTGACGACGGCCAGTCGGCCATCGACCTGATGGATCGCACCGCCGGAACGCCAGGATGGGTGGTCTTCAAATCCTATGTGACGGCAACATCCAATTGCATTCTGCCGAGCCGGGTCGTTGTGAGCGTCACAGCCTCCCCGACTGCCTGCCTCTTTGCGTACAGCATGGGGTCAACCAACTATGGCGGGTTCGATCCGACAACGGCGCCCAATCAAGGTCAGGGTTTTGCGAAGTCGCTGGATGGAAAGCAGCTTCCCAACACCCCGCCTGTCACCCTTTCGGCGGGTTCGCAATATTCCATGCCACTCAGCGAAGATTGGGCCGCAACCCTGCGCGGTGATTTCTACTGGCAGGCAAGTTCCTACGCCCGCATCTTCAACAGCCGTCCCTATGACGAGTTGCATGGCTATACCAACGTCAACTTCGCCCTCATCCTCACCAATCAGGATGGCTGGCAGGCAATGGCCTATGTCAAGAATGCGTTCGACAACACAGCCATCACAGGCGCCTTCCTGAACTCGGATGACTCAGGTCTCACCACCAACGTCTTCCTCACCGATCCGCGGCTGTTCGGCCTGCGCATCACAAAAAACTGGTAAGTCCCTGAAGCAGCAAAAAGGGCGGCGGAAAAATCCGCCGCCCTTTTGTGTTTCTCAGGCCGTTATCTCAGCCACCAGATCGTGCATGCGCGAAAGCGCCCGCAGCAAAGGCTTTGGCGCTGCGGCAAGCTGGCCCGTGGCCGATACGCGCCCCGCTTTCGCCATCTCTTTGCTGTGGGCCGCCTGCGCTGCCAGTTGTTCCGGCGCGGCGCCGCGCTGAATGAGCCGCGCGCCCGGCAACATGGCCGCATAATCCCCGCGAATGATCACATCGGCCGGGCGGTCCTCATCGAAAAACGTCACCCCCTTGCCGGTGATATGCGCGCCCAGAACAACGCGCTGCCCGTTCGGCGGCACATCGGTAATGATTTCGCACAGCGTGAAATCGACCTCGGACAGCGCGTCCAAATGCTCTGTCACAAGTCGCTCCAGAATGCTGCGCATTTCGGCGCACCATTGCGGTGAGGCATATTGATAGGTGGTCATGCGCTACGGTTCTCCAAAAGGCTTTGCCGCAATACGGGCTTGGCAATCTTCCCGACCGCGTTTTTCGGCAGTGTGTCCAGAAAGCGAATCTCTTTAGGCAGTTTGAACCGCGCAAGCCGCGTGGTGAGAAACGCGGTCAACACATCGGCGCTCACAGCATCGTTGTTCATCGCATGATCGGGTCGCAGCGCGACAAACGCCACCACCTCTTCACCCATCACAGGGCAGGGCCGGCCAACCACCGCCGCTTCGGCAACCGCGTCGTGTTCATACAGCGCGTTCTCGATTTCCTTGGGGTAGATGTTCTCGCCCCCGCGAATAATCATATCCTTCTTGCGATCCACCAGAACGAGATAGCCATCCGCATCGAAATGGCCGATATCGCCGGTCCGCAGCATCCCCCCCGCCAAAACGCGGGCGCTTTCTTCGGGCTGGTTGAGATAACCGCGCATCACATTCGGCCCGGAAATCGCCACTTCCCCAACCTGGCCCGCGGGCAGCACCAGCCCCTCATCGTCGATGATATGAATGGTGACGCCCTGCATGGGCAAACCAACGGTGCCGGGCTTGCGCACCCCTGCGATCGGGTTGAGCGTTGCCGCGACCGTGGATTCCGTCAGCCCATAGCCTTCCACCAGCGGCACGCGATAGCGCGCCTCAAACGCGGCAATCGCAGGCGCAGGCATCGGTGCTGCACCGCAAATCACAAAGCGCAGCGCGCCAAGATCGGGCTTTTCGCTTTCAGGGGCCTGATTGAGCAAAGTATAAATTGCTGGCACAGCAGAAAAATACGTCGCCTTGTAACGTTCCACGTCGGCCCAGAAACTGTGGCGGTCAAATTTTTCCAAAATCACGGCGCTGCCACCCACCGCCAGCGGCGCCAGCACGCTGACAAGCAGCGCATTGACGTGAAACAGCGGCAACACCAGCAACGCCCGGTCACTTGCAGAAAAGGCCAGCGTGCGCTGCATGATCTGCAACATCGCCGCGATATTGGCGTGGTCCAGAATCACGCCCTTCGGCCTGCCGGTAGACCCGGAGGTGTAAATCAGCAGCGCCGTATCGCCCGGTCCCGCGGCCGCCAGTTCACCGGCACCACCGCCTGTGAACGGCAGGCTGCCCACGTCTATCTGCGCAACGTCCAGCCCCTCCAGCACCGCTGCGGCGTGCGGGTCGGTGAGCACAAAGCGCGCGCCGGAATCGTGCAGTTGATGGGCCGCTTCGCCTTGCGTCAGGGCCGGGTTAACCGGTGTGAAGCTCGCGCCTATCCGCCAGGCCGCAAACATCGCCACCACCAGCTCAACCCGGTTGGGCAACATCGCGGCAATCACATCGCCCCGCTTGGCTCCCGCGGCGGCAAAATGGTGGGCAAAAGCGGTCGTCGCGTCCGCAAACCCGGCATTATCGAGCACGCGGCGCACATCGCTGAGGGCAGGCCCCGCCACGGCACGCCGCGTCAATGGAATATCCGCAGGTGCGTGAACCGGGCCGCCCATTCTCAAACTCTCCGATAGTGTTTTCGAAAATATAGTTTAATAATAGATATTATTACCTGGTTTGCAAGGCGGCGCGGCCCTCTCGAAAACGGGGCCGGATCGTGAGGAGGCCAGCAAAAATACAAAGCGCATCAGCGCTTCCAGGGAGTACATGGCCGTGACGCGCAACACGCCGACAATGGTGCAAACGACTGTGCCCCAAAACGCCGCCCCGTCAAACACGGGCGCTGCGAATATTTCGATGTGGCGGCAGGTGGCGTTTTCGTCTCCTGCCTTTCCACTGGCCTCGATGCTGGTGCCGATCCTGCTCTACCTGCCGGATTTTTATGCGCGCGAGCTGGGCATGAACCTCACATTGCTCGCTGGCGTGATGACCTTTGTCCGCCTGTTCGATCTTTGGTTCGATCCGGCGGCCGGTATCGCCATAGACAAAACCAACACCCGCTTCGGCCGCTTCCGGCCATGGTTCGTCGTCGGCGTTCCGGTGGGCATGGTGTCCATGTATATGCTCTACAACGCGCCGGTCGGCGTCACCGCCGGTTACCTGCTGATCTGGCTGGTCGCCGTCAATATCGGCCAGTCGATGAGCCACCTGGCACACATGTCCTGGGCCGCCTCTATCTGGAGCGATTATGACGATCGCTCCCGCGCCTATGGCTGGTTCGTCATTTTCTCGACTGTCGGCATCTTCACCATCATGGCAATGCCCCCGGTCATGGTGTTGCTGTTCGGCGCCAGCCACACCGACGGCGTCATTTCCATGGGCTGGCTGATCATCGTGGCATTGCCGCTCACCATGGTCCTCGCACTTGGCGCGGTGCGCGAACGCCACACGCCACGCGTCAAAGATAAGCCGCGTTTAAAGGATTATCTGAAGCTCGCCAAACGGCCGTCGGTGATCCGGCTGGTGATCGTGGATGCGATGTGGAGCATCGGTCCGTCGGTCGCCGGCACGCTGTTCTTCGCGTTTTACGATGGCCTCAAACATCTGCCCCGTGAAATTTCCGGTCTCGCGCTGCTGATGTATTTTGTCGGTGGTCTGGTCTTTTCCCCGCTCTGGATGGCGCTCTCCAAACGGTGGGGCAAACACAACGCGCTGGTGGTGGCCAGTCTCACTTATGCTGCGCTGCAAAGCATGTTGCTGCTGTTACCGATCAATCAGCCCTGGCTCGTCGGGCTCGCTTTGTTCATCGCCGGTGCGCCCAGCAATGCCGGGCCGATCCTGATCACCTCGATGACCGCAGATGCCGCCGATGACGTGCGCCTGGAATCCGGGCTGGACCGCACCGCACTGATGTTCGGGCTGCGCAACGGGCTCTCCAAGATAGGCACAACAGTGTCAGTTGGCCTGGCGCTCTATGTGCTTGGAGTCGTTGGATATGATTTCAAACTCGGCACTGGCAACGACGAAACCTCGCTCACCGTGCTCGCCTGCCTCTATGCGCTGGTCCCCGCCGTCGTGGGAATCACGGCCGCGTTGGTCATCAAAGGGCACAAACTCGATGCGACTGCACATGCAGAGATCCGCCGCGCGCTGGACGAGCGTGACCGCCTCGCACCCGCAGCCGTTGTGTGAGGCGGATTGGCCACATGCGCACCTCTAATCAGCGGGCAGCGGTAAACCGTAGTTTGATTATCTGATACATTTAATTATATAACTATTTATGCGACCGGGGGCAGGTGCCACGCAGGCTCGGAATTTCGGCGCA
Organism: Rhizomicrobium sp.; assembly: GCA_035497595.1. GTDB lineage: Bacteria > Pseudomonadota > Alphaproteobacteria > Micropepsales > Micropepsaceae > Rhizomicrobium. Next base: position 11,270 of record DATJDE010000158.1, read on the forward strand.
AAAACAAGACCTTGGGAGGGTTACATGCGCATACACACGCACTCGCTGCAGGCGGTGCTCTTGGCCGGTACCATTGCGGGGGCTGCCGCAACATCCCCGGCGCTAGCTCAGAAAATCACAAAAACAACGCCCAGCAATGTGATCGAAGAAGTGGTCGTTACCGCGCAGAAGCGTTCGGAAAACATCAAGGATGTGCCGATCGCCGTCACCGTGGTCAGCGGCGACCGCCTGATGGAATCGCAGATCACAAGTTTTCACGATCTTGAACGTGTCGCACCAAGCTTCAAATCCCTGCCGCTGGGCGATGCGCGCGCCTCCACCATGAATATGCGCGGCGTCTCCTCGGTGCAGGGCAATCCTGGGCGTCAATCTTCTCTCGGCGTCTTCGTCGACGGCGTATTCATGGCGCGGACCGGCATGGCCTCGTCGCAGGATTTTCTGGATATCGAGCGCGTGGAAGTTCTGCGCGGCCCGCAAGGCACCCTGTTCGGCATGAACACGGCGGGCGGCCTCATACACATCATCACCGCCAAGCCAAACCTGTCGGAGTATTCTGGCCGCGCCGAAGTGGTGCTCGGCCAGTACGATACAATCGAAGCACGCGGCAACATCACCGGCCCGCTGATTCAGGATACGCTGGGCTTCAGCCTTTCCGCCGCAAAAAGTAAGCGCGGCGGCCTGCTCTATAATTCCACACTTGACCGCTATGTGGATGATGAGAACAAGTTCTCCCTGCGTGGCAAGCTCGGCTATGAGAGTGGTAATTTCAATGCAACGCTTACGGCGGACTACGCACGCGAGTCTTCCATCTGCTGCAGCGCGGTATTCACCAAGGTCACTGGAATACCCAAAACAGCGTCGACTGTTGTTGTCGTCCCACCTCCGGGCTATCCGTTCAGCCGCATCACCACGCAAAGTGGTCTCAGCACAAACCCGAATGCGGGCGGCGGTGTGAGCCTTGAAATGAACTGGGATTATGCTGGGCACACCATCACCTCGCTCAGTGCTTGGCGCCGCTGGACTGTGTCGTCGATCAACGACCCCGATTCCACGGAAGTGAAGTTTCTCGATGGCTTCCTCATCCATCAGGAACACGAGCAGGTCAGCCAGGAACTGCGTATTGCATCTCCCGGCGATCGTGATTTGACCTATGTCGCCGGTCTTTTCTTCTATGACCGCTGGTCGACCGACTACGAAGACCTCCACATCGATCCATCCATCTCGGTCTACAAATCACGGCCAGACGGCAGAACGATCTTCGATGCGCGCGTTCGGGATACGTCCTATGCGATATTCGGCCATGCCGAATACAAGCTGACCGATGATCTCGCTGCGGCATTCGGCGGGCGTTACACTTGGGAACCTCAAACGTTCGACTTCTATCAGGACTCGGGCATATCCCTTTACCCAACCTACGGGCACCTTCCCACCCAAACGCGCAACGATCCCGTCTTCACCTGGAAACTGGATCTGCGTTATGCGGTGACTGCGGATATCTCGACCTATGCGAGTGTGGCGCGTGGTTTCAAGCCGGGTGGTATGACGATGACCCGTATCAGCAACGTCAACGATTTGCAGTTCAAGCCAGAAAGCAACCTGAACTACGAAGTCGGTTTTAAAAGCGTCCTTCTGGATCGCAGAGTGCAACTGAACCTTGCCGCCTTCTATACGATCTATAACGACTTCCAGACGACCGCCTTTGACGGAACGCGTTATCTCACCACCAACGCCCCGGAGTTCATCACCCGCGGCATAGAACTGGAAAGCGAGTTTCACCCGCTGCAAGGTCTTGCTCTGACGCTTGCGGGTAGTTTCGTCGATGCCCATTATACTGACTTCCCCAATGGTCAGTGCACTGGCGTCGTTGGTCCCTGTAACCTCAATGGCAAACGGTTGAATGGTTCGGCGCGCTGGAACCTTAATGCCGGCCTTTCCTATACGGTGGAAGTTGCAGAAGACTGGAGCGCCTTTACCCGCTTCGATTACGCCTGGAAAAGCGATGTCTATTCGGCGCAGGATCTCAATCCGAACTCCGTCTCCAAAGCCCATGGCGTGATGAATGCGCGTGTCGGCGTCACCAGCAATTTCGGTCTCACTGCCGAAATCTTTGCAAAGAACCTGTTCGACGCAGAATACACGACCTTCTCTTACGGTCTGCCGTTCGGCAGCGGCGGCTTTGTCGGTTACATCGGCGCGCCGCGGCTCGCCGGTGTGCGTCTGTCACAATCCTTCTAACGCCCGGCTCGCCGTTTGCGAGCCACCCCCTTGCGCCGCCGGGTCAAACCGGCGGCGTTTTTTTTTCGTTAAACCGCCTTTTGTCCGATCTTGTGACTTGCGATAAATATCTATATAATTATCCTAGATTTTACTGCCGCTCTGAGTTCGTATACGCTCATCAAAGAGCAACCTGTTGAAAAGTGCCTCACACGCACGAGGCCGGGAAACGCAAAGAAAGGTCAGCAATGCCTTACGTCGAAAACGAAATCATCCACGATGCCGACGCGCATATCGTGGAATTGCCGGATTGCCTGGACGACTTCATCGATCCAAAGCTGAAGGCGCGCTATCATGAAAAGCGCCACGAAGAACGCGAATTTCGCGCGCGCGTGACGCCGCTGTTGGAAAAAGGCGTCTATGCAAAGATCGCCGCGAAGCACGACGATCCCGAATTTCGCGGCGGCAGCGAAGAGAACCTGCACGCACGCAAACTGCATGAGGCGCTGGGCGCGTTCCGCAAGGAAGATCGTCCCCGCGTGCTGGATCTGCAAGGTTATGCCAGCCAGCTCATCTTCACCTCGCTGTGCCTGCGCAATTTCGATTTCGATCTCGGTACCGACATGGAGCTGTGCTACGGCGCGGCGCGTGCGCATAACCGCATGATGACCGATTTCTGCTCGGTCGATAAACGTCTGCTCGGCGCTGCCTATATCCCGATCGCCGACATGAAGATGGCGGCGGACGAAGCGAAGATCGCGCTCGACCTCGGCGCCAAGGCGTTGATGATCCCCTACGTCCCGCCGGAAACCCATTCGCAGGCTCATATCGGCCTCGAGCCGCTCTGGGCCATCGCGCAGGAAGCGCGCGTTCCAATCGTCTTCCACATTGTCGGCACCGAGCTGGCGTCCGGCCACAAGAAGACGGGACGCGCCAATGTGAACGACACTGTGAGCGGCGGCGACGGCGATCACAATTCGCTCGGCCTCATGGCGATCCCCCATCCCGTCATGCTCACCCTGTCAGCGTTGATCTTCGATGGCGTGATGGACAAGTTCCCCAACCTGAAATTCGGCGCTATCGAATTGGGCGCAAGCTGGCTTCCGGGCTGGATGCGTCTGATGGATTCCACCGTCAGGGCTTTCGGGCGTCATGAAGAGCGCCTGCGCAAGCTGAGTGCGCTGCCGAGCGAGATCGTGCGCCGTCAGGTCCGCGTTACGCCTTACCCAACGGATGATGCGGGCTGGGTCATCGCCAATTCCGGGCCGGAAGTCTGCATGTATTCGTCGGACTATCCGCATCCAGAAGGCGGCCGCAATCCGCTAAAGCACTTCCGTGCCTCGCTGGAACGGGCCAATGTCGATCAAAAAGGCCACGATGGTTTCTTCCGCGACAATTTCGTGGACATGATGGGCGAAGGTCTCGCGCAGGAACTGCGCTACCCCAAACCGCGCATCGCAGCGTAACAGTCAGTCACATTCCAAAAGAAAAGGCGCTAGCTCCGGCTAGCGCCTTTTTCGTTTACAAAGCACGTCGCTCAAGCAGGGGCGGCTTCCACCACCGGCCTGCGGGTAAAATGCAGCATGGCCATGATGAACACGCCCAGCACGACCAAACATGCGCCCAACAGTAGCGCCCCATGCACATCATGTTCACTGACGACGCGTGAGGCGAGCAACGGCCCCGCCGCCAGCCCCAGCAATTCGGCCGCCCCGCCCTGAACGGCGGCCCGGCGCGAAGGATCAGCCTCAATCGACATCGGCATCAGGAACGGGTTCATGAAAATGCCGATAAAACCCAGCGTCGCTGTCGCGCCAATAAACACCCAGGCCGACGGCCCCAGCCCATAGGCCGCAAAGGCGCAAAGCGTAATCACCGAGCCAACCGCGAACACCCGCATATGCCGCAACCGCGATGCCACAAAGGTTGCAAGCGCACTGCCCGGAATTTGCGCCGCAATCAAACAGGATTGCGCAATATGCGCCGTCCTGAAATCCAGCCCCGCCTGATGCGCCAGCGGCACAAGAAAAATACTGACACTCGCGCCCCCGGCAATGAAGACCAGCGCCGCCAACAGCGCCAGCCAGCCGCGCGG
>DATJDE010000159.1:0-2022 GCA_035497595.1 Rhizomicrobium sp.
TGTGAGGCTGGCATCGTGAAAGCGTTAATCGTGGGCGGCGCAGGCGCGTCCGGTGTGTTGCTTGCCGAAGGGTTGGCGCAGCGCGGCTATGACGTGACGATATTGCACCGTGGCAACCATGAGCCGCCAGAGCTTGCACCGTATGAGCATATCCATGCCGATCCGCATTTTGCCGAGCCTGTGGCGCAAGCCATCGGCGCACGGCGTTGGGATGTGGTGCTCCTTACCTATGGACGAGTGCAGGCACTGGCACCGCTTTTCGCACAGCGTTGTGCGCGCCTGATAGCAATTGGCGGAATGCCAATCTATCCGGGATATCTTGATCCCAAGGCTGAAATGCCCACGGGGATGCCGCTACTGGCACAAGAAGACCACCCCCTCGCCAACCCGGCGACGATGCGCGAACCGGGCGCAGCGAAGTTTGTTTCCAAAATGCTGGCCGCGGAACAAGCGGTTTTGGAACAGCACCGACAGGGCGGTTACGCAGCGACAATCTTTCGCTACCCTTCTATTTATGGCCCGTATTCTATTTCTCTGAACGAATGGTCTCTCATCAAACGTGTGCAGGATGGGCGTGGGTTTGTGCTTCTGCCGAATGCGGGGCTTGGCATCATCACACGCTGCGCCGCAATCAATGCCGCCTTCTGTGTGTTATCTGCGCTGGATCACGACGCTGCCAAGGGCGAAATTTTCAATTGTGCCGATGAAGACCAATACACACTGCGCCAATGGGTAGAACTGGCTCTCTCGTTTGTGGGGGCATCACTGGAGCTTGTGGCGCTGCCACCGCAGATGAACTGGGTCGCAGCCCATTGGCTGCCGCTGGGAGGTTCAGCATCCGATCATGGCCTGCTCGATATTTCCAAGGCCAAAAGACTTCTTGGATACAAAGACCAGATCGCCGCGAAAGAGGCCATGGCGCGCATGATCGCCTGGCGCCTTGAGCACCCACCCAGCGAGGCCGAGGCGCGCAACTGGCCTGATGCCTTCGACTATGCTCGCGAAGATGCGGTGCGAAATGCGCTTGAGGGCGCGCTGCAAGTATTGGAACCGCTGCGCCTTAGCCCGGAGGTTGTGCACGCCTATCCGCACCCCAAAACATCGGGTCTGTCAACGGATCATCGGGGGCGCTGATCAATCGCTCGTGCGGTTGGGATAGGGATATGGCTTTGCTGGGTCCGGCCCGATGCGGCCAAGCGGATCATCGAGCGCGGCGATCATGCCATGATCTTCCTCGTCTAGGCAGAAATCGAACACGTCGATATTCTCGGCGATGCGCGACGGCGTAACCGATTTCGGAATTGCAATGAGCCCCTGATCCAAATGCCAGCGCAGGACGATCTGCGCAGGTGTTTTGCGGTATTTGCTGGCCAGACTGACGATGAGCGGTGCAGCCAACGCGCGGCCCTGCCCGAGTGGCGCCCAGGACTGCGTTGCGATGCCGTGCCTGGCGTGGAATTCTCGCAATTCTTTCTGCTGAAAGAGCGGGTTTAGTTCGATCTGGTTGACCGCCGGTATAATTCCGGTCTCGCCGATGATGCGTTCCAGATGCTCTTGCGTGAAGTTGGATACACCGATAGAGCGGGCCCGGTTTTCAGATTTCAAGCGTGCAAGGGCGCGCCAGCTTTCTACAATCTGGCCATCTGGCCAATGGATCAGATAGAGATCAATGTACTCAAGCTGTAACCGTGCGCATGACTGCTCAAAACCATATAGCGCACCGTCATATCCCTGCTGGTCGATCCATAATTTGGTCGTGACAAAAAGGGATTCACGCGGGACAGCGGCGTTACGCAGCCCCTGCCCTACGCCCTTTTCGTTGCCATAAACGCTAGCCGTATCAAAGCTACGATACCCTTGCTCCAGCGCGATGCTCATGACCCGCTCTGCCTGCTCTGCAGGCGTTCTCCAAAATCCCATTCCCAACTGCGGAATGCGCCGCTGATCGTTCAAGATAATATAAGACGGGTTTGGCGCCATCTCAGCCTTCCTCAAAGCGGCGAACAGCTTCGGCGAACGGTT
>DATJDE010000160.1:0-2774 GCA_035497595.1 Rhizomicrobium sp.
AATATGCGGCAATATGATCCGCTTTTTTGATCAGCGTTTCGCTCTGAGCCGGTGTTTTCGCTGGCAGCCCGAACCGCAGGTGAATGGCCGAAAGCAGCCGCAGTTCAAAGGCCTTGTAATCGAGGCCGACCGCCGCCTTGAACGGGCTGATCAGATCGCCGATCACATATTCAGAGGCATCGTGCAGCAGCGCCATCAACCGCACCGAGCGGTCTGCGCGGGGCAGAAGCTCGCTCACGATCCGCTCCACCAGCACACAATGCTGCGCCACGCAAAAGGCGTGGGCGCCCTTGGTCTGCCCGTTCCAGCGGGCCACACGGGCCAGGCCATGGGCGATATCCTCGATCTCGATGTCCAAAGGCGAGGGGTCAAGAAGGTCGAGTCGGCGTCCGCTCAGCATGCGTTGCCAGGCGCGGGGTGTTTTGGCGTTTGAAATCATCTTCGGGATCCAGCAATGCCGTGGATATTTACCTTAATTACAGGTTGCCAGCGGAACGCATAGTGTGCGGCGCGGCAATTGATAGACTTACTCAATCGTTAACAAAGGACCGGAGCCGAAAAGGCCCGGCGCGTGGTTGGGTTATGGCGGTCAAGCCTCTGACGGTGGACAATTTCCGCCTGAAGACCGATCCGGCGCGTCTGCCGTTTCATTCTACGGCGGAATTGCCGGATGCCGATGCGCCTCCGGGTCAGGAGCGCGCCATGCGTGCCCTGTCCTTCGGCGCACGCATGCGCGAACCCGGTTACAATATTTATGCGATGGGCGCCAAAGGCAATGGCATGCACCGTGCCTTGGCGCGGGCTTTGGAGCGCATCACCGCCAGCGCCCCGGCTGCACCCGACTGGTGCTATGTCCATAATTTCGACGTGCCGCAGGCGCCTTGCGCACTCAGGTTGCCGGCGGGCGAAGGGGCTGCGTTCAAACAGGCGATGGCAGAGCTGGTCGCGCAGTTGCGCCCTGCCATGCGTGCGCTGTTCGACGGAACGCTCTATCAGGCGCGCCGGGCGACGCTTGAAGAAAATTTCCGCGCCACGTCGCACACCGCTTTTCAGGCCCTGCGCCGTGCTGCCGAGGCGCGTGGACTGGCGCTGATAGAACCGCATACGGGCCGATACGAGTTGGTGCCGCAGCGTGCGGGCGTAGTGTTGAGCGATGAGGCGCTGGGTAGCCTTGCGCCTGCGGAGCGCGCACGCTTTGCAAAATCGCGGCGCGAACTGCGCACGTTGCTGGATCAGACGCTGAGCGCGCTCTGTGGCCTGCAAACGCGCAAGGACGCGGAGCTGCGTGTGCTTGATGCACGGGCGGGGGAAGCGCGTCTGCGCGAACTCATTCAGCCGCTGTATCAGCGCTTTGGCGAGCATCAAAGCGTGCGGGCCTATCTCAACGGAGTGTCGCGCGATCTGGTGAAGAATCTCAGCCTGCTGCAATCCATCGCGCGCGGGCAGGCGGATGTGAAGGCGGCGGCCTTTCATCGCTATGCGGTGAATCTGTTCATCGACAATACGGGCGCAAAGTGCGCGCCGGTGGTAGCGGTGGGGCTGCCGCTGCTCTCGCGGCTGGTGGGCAAGGTGCAGAATGTCCCGCTCTCCACCACCACCGATTTCATGCATATCGTGCCGGGTGCGCTGCATCGCGCCAATGGCGGCTTTCTGCTGATCGAGGCGCTTGAGCTGCTGCAACAGGAAGAATCATGGAATGCGCTGAAACGCTGCCTGCGTGAGCGCTGTGTGCGGATCGAAAGCCTGTCGGATATCCGTGAACGGGCGCAGACCGCGGCGATCACGCCTGAGCCGATTGCGCTGGATGTGAAGGTGGTGCTGCTCGGCGAGCCATGGGTGTTCGACCGGGTGCGTGCGCTGGATCCGGATTTTGCCGAACTGTTCAAGGTGCAGGCCGAATTTTCCAACACCACCGAGCGCAACGATGTGCATTGCTTAGCGCTGCTCCGCAGCATCGCCAGCCAGGCGCGGCGCGACCACACGCGCCATCTGGATCGCAGCGGGGCGGCACGGCTGATCGACGAAGCCGCCCGCATGGCAGGGGATGCGGAAGTTATCTCCATTCGTCTCGGGCATATTTATGATCTGGTCTGTGAGGCCAACAGCTTTGCCGCCGATTCCGGTCGGCTGCTGATCACCGCCTGGGATATCGACCGCGCGCTGGCCGCCAAGGATGACCGTGCCGGGCGCATGAAGGCGCTGGAGCTAGATCTGATACGCCGTCGTCTGGTGTTCATTGAAACAGATGGCGCGCGCTGTGGGCAGGTCAATGCGCTCACCGTCACGCAGGCGGGCAGCCATGATTTCGGCGCGCCCGCGCGCATCACCGCCAGCGCGGGGCCGGGGCTGGGGCAGGGCGTGCGTATCGATCGGCTGGCGCAGTATGCTGGCCGTTCGCCGCGGCGCGGGGGCCAAACGCTGGCGGGCTACCTCAATGCCACCTATTCGCCCTTTGTGCCGCTATCGCTCGCTGCCAGCGTTGCGTTTGAACAACGCTATGGCCCGATTGATGGGGAAAGCGCCAGCGCTGCTGAACTGATCGCCATCCTCTCGGCCATCGCCAATGTGCCGGTGGCGCAGGGGATCGGCGTGACCGGCTCCATCGATCAGCATGGCGCGGTGTTGCCTGTCGGCAGCATCAACCAGAAGATCGAAGGGTTTTTCGATGTCTGCCAGATGCGCGGGCTGGGGCCGCGCCATGGCGTGGTCATTCCCAAGGCCAATGTCGTCAACTTGATGCTGCGCGATGATGTGGCGGAAGCGGCGCGCCGTGC
>DATJDE010000161.1:0-7782 GCA_035497595.1 Rhizomicrobium sp.
CCGGAGGACCGGACTTTCCATTCAATGAAGACGTCTTCCCCAATCAGGGCCAGGGCTTCTACAAAGACCTCGGCGGCAATAAACTGCCCAACACGCCTGACTTCACGCTCTCACTCGGCGCGCAGTATTCCATGCCGCTCAGCGACGATTGGGCCGGAACGCTCCGGAGTGATTTCTACTGGCAGGGCAATTCCTATTCCCGCATCTACAACATGAAGCCCTACGACCAGATTCATGGTTATACCAACATCAACCTCGCCGTGATCCTCACCAATCAAGACGGCTGGCAGGCGATGGCCTATGTGAAGAACGTGCTGGACACCACGGCCATCACCGGCACCTTCCTCAACTCCGATGACACGGCGTTGACCACCAACATCTTCACCACCGATCCACGCCTGTTCGGCCTGCGCATCACAAAGAACTGGTGAGCCTAAGCCACTCTGCGCATTGTTGCGCCGAAGCATTGAGTTGAAATTCAATTGGGCGGTGGTCACTCGCCGCCCATTTTTTTACCTCTAAATTCAACCATCCACGACCGGACTGATCCGATCACCCTATGATCCGGCAACGACATCCGACCGTTCGGCTGGAGCGTCGACCTCGCCGACGGTCCGCAAACGCGGCGCGTCTTTTCGGAAGTCGCAGATTTCGGTATCCGTTACGGCTTTGCCACACGCCAGCCCACGATAGCGGGCTTCCACGGTCCCTTCGCCAAAGTCAGCGTCGGCTTGGAGGGTAAGGGCGCCCGGACCAACGGTAGCCGGTCAAGGGCTGCCGCATGTCCGTCCCTTCCTCATGCGCGCTCGAGAAGAGCTGCGCCCATCGGTGCGGCACAGTCCCGTGCAACGCGCAGTGCAGCGCTCATCATTGAAGTGGTCATAATAGGGATGTCCCCGAATCGCTTTGGGCGCTAAACGACATAGCGTCATATGGGAGTGGGGGCGATGGTTGTGCGCGTTTCTTCAACCGGTCTCGTCATCGAGGGCGATGGTCCGACGCATGCTCTGCTGGGCTTCATCGACACCTTGCTGCGCGGTATCGGGCAGGTGATGCTGCAGAACAACAGTTATGCCGGCATCCTCTTCCTAGCCGGTATCTTCTATAATTCGGCGCTCTTTGGGGTCGCTGCGCTTGTCGGGGCAACCGTGAGCACGGTTACCGCAATCGTTCTTGCGGTTGATCGTGCGCGCGTGCGTGCTGGGCTGTTCGGCTTCAATGGGGCGCTAGTTGCCATCGCTCTGCTCTATTTCCTGCAACCCGATGTCCTGACCTGGGGCTGTGTCGTCTTTGCATCCGCCTGCTCGACGATTGTCATGGCTGCTATGCTAACGCTACTGGCCCCGTGGAAGATTCCCGCGCTCACCGCACCGTTCGTTTTTACCACGCTAAGTCTTTTCCTAGCGGCCGCACGCTTTGGCCGGCTCCAGCCCACACACCTCTTGCCAACCGCAGGCCTTCCTCAGGCGGTGAGCGTCGAAGGTGTAGTGACGGCGTCTACGATAGTGGAGGGGCTCTTCAACGGTATCGCCCAGGTCTTCTTTCAGGGCAGCGTCGTCACCGGTATCTTCTTCGCGGCAGGGCTGCTGATAAGCTCGCGCGTGGCCTGTGCGGCCGCGCTCATGGGTTCTTTGACCGGGCTCCTCGTCGCGTGGGGGATGGGCGCGGCCGAGCCGGCAATCCGCGCCGGAGCCTTCGGTTTTAACAGTGTACTCACCGCCATTGCGCTTGGCGGGGTATTTTTCATTCTTAACACGGTCTCGATCGCCTACGTGTTCCTGGCGACGATCACCGCCGCCGTTGCGTTCGCGGCCGTTTCTGCGGCGCTCGAACCACTCGGTGTGCCTGCGCTGACATTCCCCTTCGTACTTGTCGTATGGCTTTTTCTGCTCGCGAGCCCATTCTTTCCAAAGCTTCGGCTTGTGGCGGCTGGGTGATGGCCCATGGGGTTCAGTTCGGGTTGGTGAAAAGGACGGTGACCAGCCCAATGTGAATACCAGTACCTATATCGATCCCAATTCGCTCGATCGAAGGCGATGTCTCGGACAAAGACCAAGCGTGCTCTTCGATTGATAAACCGTCAGAAGGTCAAGGGTGGTCCGACATACCGCGGGCCCATCGGCCCGTCGACCACGCTCCGCAACTGATCTCTCGTGCAGAGCTGTTTGGTCGAGCGGGCATGGCCGTCATCTTCGCTGAAATGCTCCCGGACAAACGTCCCCCCTTACTGTGATGCGCGGCGACGGGGCGTGTGGCCTCGCCTCAGGATGGACTGGCCAGATGGGTCGGAGCACCTACCGTGATCGCCTTTGACCGGTTGGTGACGCCGAGCTTTCCGTAGAGGTTCTTGAGGTGGAATTTCACCGTGTTCTCTGAAATCTGAAGGCTCTGCGCAATTTCGCGGTTTCTCAGGCCCTGCAGCAGCAAGGCATAAATTTCCCGTTCCCGATCGGAAAGCGGCTCAAAGAGCGGTTGTGCTTCGCGGCCAGCCGGGCCGAGGGATATGTCAATGCCGGCGGCAGCAAGGATGACTTTGATGAAATCGGTTCGTGTTCTTTCGGCTACGCTGATTGCGCTGCCCGTTTCCTCAGACGCATCCAGTGCGCGCCGCAATAGTTCGACCGCGAGCTTTCCTTCATCCAGAAATTGGCGGACATATTGGCTGGGGCGCGCCAGATCCAAAGCGCCGTTCAGGCTTCTTTGTGCCTGCCTCGTATCGCCTGTGCCGTCGCGGGCAAGCGCATCGAGGAGCAAGAGCTTGATCTGACGGCGGGTGCGGCGTTGCCTGGTGGCGTGTTTCAGCTCCATCTCGATCAACGCAATGGCCGCCTGACCATCGCGCTCGTGGATAAGCAGCCGGATCATGTTCACAACATGGCCTTCGGTATCTTCGGAGAACGGAATCCAGCCTTCGATCTGTTGGGAGCGGTCGGCCTTGATGCGCGATGCCTCCTGCCGCGCTTTGCGGATATCGCCTGCAAGGATTTTTCGGCGGAGTTTTTCCCACGTCACCAGCCTCAACAGACGGGGAATGGTGTTTGACTGCGCAATGGCTTCGACATCGTCGAGCAACGCCGTTGCGCTGCTTGCGAGGCCCGTTGAATCGTAAAGGCGGGAGATGGAAACGGCCGCAATCGCCAGAAAATCTACCTGCGCGGACGACAGGATGACGCTATGTGCGGAATCGAAGATTTTCTTGGCATTGATGAGGTCGCTGCGTTCATAGAGGGCGCTGATATAGCTGGCGGCATAGGCGGCATAGGCGACCGATTGGTCCAGTGGGAGATAGGCATCTGACGGCGCATCGCGCAGCAGATCCAGTGCTTCGGACAGTTTGCCCCTGATCATCAGATTGACGGCCGATGTCGAAATCGATCCCAGAACGGTGAAGGGCGAGTTGGCGCTCTTTCCATAGGTCCGCCCCAGCGCCAGAAGCTCATCTGCTTTATCGAAGTCGCCTGAAAAGAGCGCCAGATGCCCTTTGAGGATCGAGGTCGAGCCTGCCTGGAAAATCGAAAATTCATCCGATCTGTCGAAGACGGTTTCATCCAGCCTGCTGGCATGGGCTTTCATGCCGGGGATATCATCATTGATGGTGCATATCATCGCTCTGACGACCCCCTGATCGGCTTCGGCCCCAGGTTTTGCCTGCGCCTCTATCCTGTCCATCGAGGCTATGACGTCGTTGAGTTTTTTGTGCCGACGCAAGAACGCCAGCGCCCAGGCGATCTTGATCAGCAGCTCAGGGTGCTTCTCCAGATAGGGCAATGGAATCTGGTCGAACCATTTTTCCACGGTGGCAAGGTTGCCATCCATGATCAGCTGCGATGCCCAGGCGGCCATGCACTGCGCGGCCAGAGCGTAGTCCTTGTTCTCCAGCGCGTGGAACAGGGCGTCTTCAAAATACCCTTTATCTTTGTACCACCGCGCAGCGATGTCATGGATTTCGTGTTCGCGGGCGGGGGCTGTTTTGCGCAGGAGTTTTTTCAGGACTTCGGAAAAGAGCGAATGGTATTGAAACCATTCTGTCTGAATATCGAGGCTGCGCACAAACAGGCCGGATTTTTCGAATTCGATCAGCAGGTGGCGTGAATTATTGCGCTTGGTCACAGCATCGCACAGCGCGCCGCACATGCGCGAAAGGATCGCTGTTTCCAAAAAGAAACTCTGTACGTCCTGTGAGTAGAGAGACAGGACATTATCCACCAGGTAATCGTCCAACTGCCAAGGTTGAAACGAGACGCTGTCTTGAAGGGATTTTCGGCCATCGGCATGTGCAAGCGACAGACGATAGAGCTGGATGGCCGCAGGCCACCCTTCCGTGACGGTGTAAATGGATGTGACGTGTTCGCGTTCGATGTCCAGACTGAGAAAGAGCTGGTCGACTTCGGCGGGTGTGAAGGCGAGGTCTGTGGGGCGGATGAGGCCCGCTTTTTCCATGATCATCAGCCGCGGAAGGCCGATGTCAGGCACCGTGCGCGAACTCACCACAACGCGTATGCGGCTTGGCAAGCGCAGGAGAAACTCTGAAAAGAAAGCCAGGGACCCCGTGCTTTTCAGCGCCTGAAATTCGTCGATGAACAGCACGACCTCGGTGCCGAGAGACAGAAGCTGCCCTAAAAACCAGTCCGGCAGATAGGTTTGTGCGTTCGCGCTGCGATAATGCTGTGGCGCCTCGGAAGGGGGCGGCGAAACGGGAAGCTGTTCCAGCAAAAGCTGCAATGTACGAAAGAGGCGGGCGACGTCGTTGTCGGATTCATGCAGGCTAAGCCAGCCTGTGCACACTGCTCGGCTGTCGCGCTCGGCTTTGGCTTGTTGCATCAATGTCGATTTGCCGTACCCCGCCGGGCCTTGAACAATCATGATCGGCGGCGCGTCATCGGCAACCAGCCGCTTGACCAGCTGTGCGCGCGCGATGGAGCCAGTGGCCGGCCGCGGCGGAGATAAGCGAAGCAGTGTCGCCTGCAGCTCGATCGGCGAGTGGAACTTGTCGACTTTAGTATCCATGGGGCGACATTAGGGGCGATCCCCCAGCTTTTCCATGCGCTGCCTTGCCCGGTCTTTGGCGCGTGGGGCCGCTACGCCCGTTGCCCGTGGGTTCAACGCTTTATAACGTCGACCACCGGCTTTCGGGCATAAAATGTCCTGCGCCGCCGAAGGCGCGGCTGTACCCATGCGCGCCATCACTGCCGGTTGTGTCACGTGCAGGGCTCCGTCCAGCACTCCGTATCAGATGGCGAGCCGGTATACTGTTTTCGCCGTGTCGAAAAACATGGCCTGGCGTTCTGCGGCGTTAAATCGCCGCGCTATCTTTTTATGCGCGTTCCAGAGCGTGCGGTAAGAGCCCGAAATCTTGTCAACCGGGAAGTTGGCCTCGAACAGGCAGCGTTCGGGGCCGAACAGATCGATTGTCCAAAGATAATAATCGCCGCAAGCCTGAACCAGCTCGTCCGATGTCGGCGGGGTTTTGCGCTCATGCCAGTGAAAGCCCGCATGTTCCATGGTTAGCCCGCCCAGCTTGGCATAGACGTTCGGGTTTTGCGCGAGCAGTGCCATATCGCGCTTCCACTGCGCGAATATTTCCGCGCGTTTGCCCTGATATGGCCCGACGCCCAGCGGTCCGCCAAAATGGTCCAGAATAATGGTCGTCTCCGGAAAGCGCCGCGCGAGTTCTGCCAGCTCCCCAATCTGGGGGTGAAACAGCCATGCGTCGAAAGATAAATTGAATCTCTGTAATCGCGAAAAGCCATCGGTGAATTTTGCGGAGAGCATCAAGCCTTCGTCGATCATAAAGCCGGGATATCTCACCTCTGGCGAAGGATCCCATGGGGTGATCTGGCGGATTCCGCGAAAGCGCGCGGGGGCCGCGTTCAAATGCGCCTCAAGCGTGGCTTCGACTTCGGCCCCCAGCGTCAGATCGGCAAAGCCCACGATTCCCGCTGCGGCTTTGCACGCAGACCCGGTCACGTCGCCAAAAGAGTCCGCATAGGCATCGATGGCTCGCGTTTCCCCTATAGGGCGAAGGGCGTTGGGCGCCGTATCATCATAGCGATAGCCGCACTCAACAAAGACGGTGGCAACGATGTTGTGGCCGGATGAAATGTCTTCGGCCTGCTCCTTGTGCCAATAATCGGGCTGCCAGGGCACTGGCTTGCCATAGCCGTGCCAAAGGTGATGGTGCGCATCGATAATGGGGATTTCAGGATCCAGAATGTCTTCGACGGATTGGTTGAGCCAGGTGCGATGCGCCGCTTCGGTGATCATGTTCTGGGCCAATCTCATAACGTGCAGGAAAACCACGGATATCCTGAGGCTGGAGAGCTGCCCGGCACAGGATTATTCAAGGCTAGCGCGGATGCCGCAGGTTGCTGCTACCCGTTGGGGTAGCTGGTAACGGCGGCTTTTCCTCGGGGGCCGCTGTGTCACGGCGCGCGGTGATTAGCGGGTTGCTACCCGGTCGAGTAGTCCCCTTTCCGGCACGGGTCCGATAGCTTCCATCCCGAAGGTCGAGATGCGGCAGGGGATCTGCCCGGATGCGCTGGCGCGAATTGCGCGCCGGGCGGCCGGTGCGGGGCAGGCGCATCGCGATATAGCGCGCGGTTTTAATATTCAAGGGGAGTTCAGGACATGGTTAGCAAGCGCAATAATAGGTCTGGTGCGGGGCTGTTGGCGTTTTTGCTCGGCTCGACAGTCATGGCGGGCGGCGCTGCTGCCGCAGCAGATGGCGCCGCACAGTCTGCGCAGAACGAGCCGCCGGTGGTCATCGGGCTCGAAAGCGTGACAGTCACCGCGCAGAAGCAGGAAGAAAACCTGCAGGATGTGCCGTTCTCGGTCTCAGCGCTCACCGGCAAAGCCCTAGAAGCCTTTCAGTATAAAGACCTGCAAAACCTGAACGGCGTCATTCCGAACGTGCTGTTCACGCAGATGTCCAACGTGTCGCTGACGCTTGCCCCGTCCATTCGCGGCATCGGCCTGACCAACAATCCAGATCCCTATACCGGCACGGAAGTTGCCGTGGTGATTGACGGCGTTGTGCAGGGCACGCGGTTGTTGGGCCTTTCCGACCAGTTTGATGTCGAGCGCATCGAAGTGCTGCGCGGCCCGCAGGGAACGCTCTTTGGTGCCGATACGCTGGGCGGTGTGGTCAACATTGTTTCGAAGCAGCCCACGGGCCATTTCGGTGTCTATGGCGAGGTAACGAAGGGTAATTATAACGAGACCAATGCGGCGGTTGCGGTAAACTTTCCGCTGATCGAGAATGTTCTGGCCGGTAAGGTCTCGGTCTCTCAGCGCGCGCGCGACGGCTTTTTTACCAATGAGGCCGATGGGCAGGACCTGATGTGGGTCAATTCCACGAAGCTGCGTGGTTATCTGCTGTTCACGCCGACGTCTGACCTCACTGCAACCTTCACCGCCGGGCGCGATCGCATTCGCAACGGCGCGGACGTGGCGCAGAACGTGTCTTTGCCGGATGAGTTGTTCTGGCGCCCAGGGGTAACAGACCGCCCTGTATTCTCACTCTATAGCGACTCTGTTCAGCCCAACGATGCTGATCTCAGTACCTATAGCCTGAACGTGAACTGGCAGACACCGATCGGCGAGATCACCTCGATCTCGAATTTCACCAATTTCACCGCCCATAACATTCAAGACGTCGATGCCCTGCCGGAATTCCTGATGAATGCGGGGCGCGAGATTGAAAGCCGCCAACGGTCTCAGGAATTGAGGCTGTCGACCAACCCGACAGACAATACCAAGCTGCTGGCCGGTGTGTTCTTTATG
>DATJDE010000162.1:0-6289 GCA_035497595.1 Rhizomicrobium sp.
TGATCGACAGCGACGAGAGCGCGTCGATGGAAAAGAAAAAACGGGAAGGGTATTTCTGATGTACCAGCCCGTCGCAGACTTGAGAGCCTATCTGGCCGATCAGGAAAAGAAGTCGCTCCTGCGCTTTCTCACCTGCGGCAGCGTGGATGACGGCAAGTCTACCCTGATAGGGCGGCTGCTGTATGATTCCAAGCTGTTGTTCGACGACCAGATGGCCGCCTTGCAGAAGGATTCCAAGAAGCACGGCACCACCGGCGAAGACATTGATTTCGCGCTGCTGGTGGATGGGCTGGAAGCCGAGCGCGAACAGGGCATCACCATCGATGTCGCCTATCGCTTTTTCGCGACCTCGGCGCGCAAATTCATCGTCGCCGACACGCCGGGCCATGAACAATATACCCGCAACATGGCGACCGGCGCCTCCAACTCCGAGCTTGCGATCATCCTGATCGACGCGCGCAGGGGCGTGCTCGTTCAGACGCGCCGCCACGCTTACATCGCCTCGCTGCTGGGCATCCGCCATGTCGTGCTGGCGGTGAACAAGATCGATCTGGTGGATTATTCGCAAAAGGTGTTTGACGATATCGTCGCCGAATTCACCCAGTTTGCGAAGCCGCTGGGCTTCACAAGCCTGGTCCCGATTCCAATCTCGGCGCGCTTCGGTGATAACGTCACCGAGAAGAGCGCCCATACGCCCTGGTATCAAGGCCCAACGCTGATCAGCCATCTCGAAGAGGTGGATGTTGAATCCACCCTGGCCGAACAGCCGTTCCGCCTTCCGGTGCAATGGGTCAACCGGCCCAATCTCGATTTTCGCGGCTTTTCCGGCACCATCGTGTCCGGCCGGGTAAAGCCGGGCGATGAAATTGTGGTGGCCAATTCGGGCCGCACCTCACACGTCAAACGCATCGTCACGATGGATGGGGATCGCGCCGAAGCGGTGGCCGGTGAAGCGGTCACGCTGACACTGGCCGATGAGGTGGATATTTCGCGCGGTGATCTTCTGGCCTCGCCCACCGCGCGGCCGGATGTGTCAGAACAGTTTGCCGCGCATATTCTCTGGATGTCGGAAGAAGATCTGCTGCCCGGCCGCCAGTATCTTTTGAAAATGGGCACCCGCACCGCGCCCGTCACCATCACCGCGCTCAAGCACAAGGTGGATGTGAACACGCTCGATTCCCTTGCGGCCAAAACGCTGCAACTGAACGAAGTGGGTTATGCCAATCTGTCCTCGTCGCGGCCGCTGGCGTTTGATTCCTATGCCACCAACCGCGATACCGGCGGCTTCATCCTGATCGACCGTTTCACCAACGGCACGGTCGCGGCGGGCATGGTCGATTTCGGCCTGCGCCGCGCCACCAATGTTCACTGGCAGGCGCTCGACATCAACAAATCGGTGCGCGGTGAGCAAAAGGGGCAAAAGCCCGTGGTGCTGTGGTTCACCGGGCTCTCCGGCTCCGGCAAGTCCACCATCGCGAACATCGTGGAGCGCACGCTGTTCGCTGAGGGGCGCCACACCTATCTGCTCGATGGCGATAATGTTCGCCATGGGCTGAACCGCGATCTCGGCTTCACCGATGCGGACCGGGTGGAAAATATTCGCCGCGTCGGCGAAACCGCCAAGCTGTTTGTCGATGCCGGGCTGATCGTGCTGGTGTCGTTCATCTCGCCCTTCCGGTCTGAGCGGGGCATGGCGCGCGGGCTGGTGGGGAACAGCGAGTTTGTCGAGGTGTTTGTCGACACGCCAATCGAAGTCTGCATGGGGCGTGATCCCAAGGGCCTCTACGAAAAAGCCAAAGCAGGCGAGATCAAAAATTTCACCGGCATCGACAGCCCCTATGAAGCGCCGGAAGCACCGGAACTGACGCTCAAAACGGTGGAGGCGGATGCTGAAACGCTGGCGGCGCGGACGGTGGAATATCTGCGTGCCCGCGGCCTCATCCCCTAAAGGCTAATCCTCGCTGCCTTCGGGCGCGCGCAACAACTCGGTTGTGATCGCGCCCAGGCGCGGGTGAATGTGCTGTACCGATTGCCACACAAGCCCGCTGCGCTCGCCCAGCCAGAATGTATTTTCAAACGTCCAATCCAGAAGCTCGGCCCGGCAGTGTTCGACGATGCGCTGGGTCGGAATGATCCGGCCGAGAATCTGAATGTTCTCCCGGCCGTGGTCGCTGACCGTGCACACGGCTTTGACCGAATAGACGTTGAGATCGGCGAAATCATACGCCAGCGTGCGTTCGCCGCCGCGGCGCAAGGCGGCGGCAGGGGCGTGCGTCTCTCCCGGATTGGTGCTGACGCCCGAAAGATTGGCGCTGAAGCCCGCACTGCGCACAATGCGCCCGGCATCGGTTTGCAACGCAAAGCTCTTACCCGCGGTCCACAGCTTTGAATGGGGCGCATCGCTCGTCAGCACACTGAGTATTTCCGGCCCATCGCCCAGCCGCACGCCAAGCGAGGGAGCAGCAATCGCATCCACTTGCGCGCGTGTGAGAGACGCAGGCCCCGGCCCCATCACCAGCCCTTCGGCCGCGCCATAGAGCAGCCCCATATCCGATCGCTCGGAACTGCAGGCCGAAAGGCCGAGCAGCCCTGCACACACAAGCCCCGCCCATAATGTTTTACGGATTGGGCCAGTTTTATGGATTGGGAATCTCATTGAGATGCTGGGCAAAGGCGCCATAGGAGGTTCTGCGGGTTTCATTATAGAGGGAGTCGTCATCGTCGAGCCGCTGTCCGCCGTCCCGTTGCAGGGGGCGCAGCGTCATAGTGTAGGCCGATTGGGTGTGAATGGGCACGCCCCATTCCAGCGGAAGGCGCACGATCACCCCCTTGTCGAAGCCGCCTTCGCCGCGTTTCCTGAACGAGGTATTGGTCAGTGTGGCAAAGGCGCCAATCTCCACCCCGCTGTCGAAGCGGCGGGTGATTTCCAGCGTGCCGCCATAATCGCCCGCCAGATAGCGCCCGGCATGCAGATTGAAATTGAGCCCGGCCCAAGGCGATTCGTAATAGACGCTGAGATGACCTGTCACCACATGATAGGGCAGGAACGAAATCATCCGGTCGAAATTGCGCTGCCACACCTGATAAATATCGGCGCCAAGGATGATGCGCGAATTTTCCGGCCGCCAGACGATTTGCGCGCCCACGCCGCCAAACATGTCTTCCAGGTAACCGCCTTCCAGCTTGGCGAACAGATCGGGGCCGAGCCGCGTGCGCCAGGCCGCGGTGAGGTTGGCAATGCCGTTGATGCCGTTTTTGTAATAACGCTGCGCATCGCTGCGCACCGGGGCAAGCTCGCTGGTGCTGGGCTTCGAATTGGCAAAATTGTTGTAGATGTTGATGTCCACCTTCCCCGCCACGGTGATGCCGGGAAAAAGATCGACACTGGAGGCGAGGCCGATCAGAATCTGCCCCTGCACCGGCTGATCGGTTTCAAACAGGTTTTGCCGCGTCTCGGGTGAGATCGCCCAGGTCCAGCGCGGATAGTTGCGCGGGGCCAGTGTTTCAAGCGCCGGGTTGTCCATCGGCGCGGGCAGAATGGTGACAGCCGTGTCCAGTTCGGAAATATTGCCACTGGCGCTCAGCGTGCGTTCCAGCGAACTGCGCAGGATCTTGGTTTCGCGCAACGCAACGCCATGTTCGACCGAGATGAGATGAAAGACTTCAATCTCGGGGCTGGCATGGGCCATGGCAAGGCGGGTGAGGCGGCCCACCGCTTCCGCTTCCAGATAATAATGGTGGTTGGTGAAATAGACCCACATCTCGCCGCGCCGGGTGTCCACCGCATCGATGATCAGGCCTTGCGCGCGCGCCGCGTTGGTGAGGTTGCGTTCGACCTCATCGGGTGCGATGGCGCGCGGCAGGGGCGGCGGTGCCTCGCCCACATAAACATCGCGCCCCGGCGCGGCGGCGGAAGCCAGTTGGACCCCGCCGGATGCAACATTGCAGGTCGCCACGCGGCCATCGCCTTTGCGCAAATTGGACACCGCCACCGATTTGAGCTGCATCCCCGCAAGGCCGGGAAGGCGGGCAAAGGCTTTGCAGGCCGCCTGCGAAGGTTTGTTGCGGGTGTTGACCAGCAGGCTGTAGCCGTCGATTTCATAATCCAGCACGCCGGGCGTCATCGCCGACAGTGCATCGTTCAGTGCATAGCGATCATCGCTGCTGGCGTAGCGCGTGGGGAGCCAGGGTGTATCGGCCGGTGCGCTGCGGCTTTGCGTGTTGTAGCGCATCAAACCGGCGATGGCGGCCTGCTGTTCGTCCAGCGTGCGAATGTGGACCGGGGGCGCCTGTTGGCCAAGGCGCGCAGGCTCAAGGGCGCGTGTGGGGTCCGCATCCAGCGTCAGCGACAGGCCGAAGGTGTTGCCATAGAGAAAGCTCGCGCCGAGCGTGACATGGGCAAACGGCCGATAAGCGAGGCCGAAATTGACCGGCATGCGCTGGTCGATCATCCCGTAGCGCGTTTCCTGCAGGTAGCGGTCGGAGGAATATTCGACGATGAAATCGAGATGGGGAATTGGCGTGTGCCAGGACACGCCGCCGAAGACGCCCAGATCGGGGCCGCGAAACAGCTGGTCGAAATTGATCCGGCTTGAGGGGTGGGGCGCCCCGCGCATTTTGGCGCCGGAAAAAATCTCCGCCACCGGGTTATGCAGCGCCCCTGATGAGCCAAGCCGCCCCCAGCCGACGCCCAGCGTGACATCGATGTCGCGAAACAGCCGTTTGCTGGCGACGAGATATTCCGAACCAAAGGCCCCCGTGCCCACCAGATCGCGCAGGCCGAGGGAGAGTTCGGGCAGGTTCGCGCTTTCCTCCAGCAGCCGCAGCTTGAGCCCGAAGCTGCGATCGGATTTATCGATCTCGGTATATTTTGGAAGACGGCTGTAGCGGAACGAAACTTCCATCCAGGGCAGGGCCTGAAAACTCAGGCCGACCCGCTGGGTGTGTTTGAGCGCCGTGCCAAAAACCGCAATCTGCCCATCTTCGGCCATGCGCGCCGAGGGCATGTCCAGCAGCCCCACCTCGCCATACATGTTGCGGATCGGCCAGGGCTGTTCATCCAGAATACCTGCCGCAGCCGGGGCGGCGGCGCCCAGCAGGGCCATGGCAGGCACGCCACAGCCCAGCGCCACGGCCATGCCGGGGGCTGTCAGACGGCGCGCGAAAGCCCTGCGGCGATGCTTCGTGGCCACCAAACGGGAACTCACTTGCTGGACGGTTTTCTATGGCAAGCGAGGCTGGCAATGGCAAGATGGAACCGCCCGAAAGCGGCGGCTAAAGCCTTGCCCGGCAAACGACTTTCCTACGTTCCTGTGGGTTCCGCGGGTTTGCGCCCGGGCCGGCCCACGCTGACATAGGTGAAGCCTTCCTCGGCCATTTGGGCGGGGCGGTAGATGTTGCGCAGGTCCACCATCAGGGGGGATTTGAGCAGCCCCTTCACGCGGGCAAAATCCAGCGCGCGGAACTCGTTCCATTCGGTGAGGATGACCACACCATCGGCGCCCTCCAGCGCCTCATAGGCCTCGCTGCAATAAGTGAGGTCCAGATGTTTGCGCGCTTCCTTGGTGCCTTCCGGGTCATAGGCGCGAATGGTGGCGCCCGCTTTTTGCAAGTACGGCACGATCACAAGGCTCGGCGCATCGCGCATGTCGTCGGTATTGGGTTTGAAGGTGAGGCCCAGCACCGCAATGGTCTTGCCCTTCACGCCGCCAAAGGCCCGCTCGACCTTTTGCGCCATGGCAATTTTGCGCGCGTCATTCACCTTCACCACCGCATCGACGATGTGGGTCAGTGCACCCGCATCCTGCGAGGTTTTGAGCAGCGCCAGCGTGTCTTTGGGAAAGCAGGAGCCGCCGAAACCTGGCCCCGCATGGAGAAACTTGTTGCCGATGCGCCCGTCCAGCCCGATGCCGCGCGCCACATCCTGCACATCGGCGCCCAAGACCTCGCACAGATCGGCCATTTCATTGATGAAGGTGATCTTGGTGGCCAAAAACGCATTGGCCGCATATTTGATCAGTTCCGAACTTTCACGGCTGGTGAATAAAATCGGCGTTTCATTGAGGAAAAGCGGGCGATAAATTTCGCGCATTATCTTTTGGGCGCGCTCGCCTTCACAGCCCACCACCACGCGGTCCGGGCGGCGGAAATCTTCAATCGCCGAGCCTTCGCGTAAAAATTCAGGGTTGGAGGCGACGTCGAACGCCACATCCGGGCGGGCCTTGGCGATGATGTCATGCACCTTGCGCCCGGTGCCGACAGGCACGGTCGATTTGGTCACCACTACCGT
>DATJDE010000163.1:0-6820 GCA_035497595.1 Rhizomicrobium sp.
AGTTAAGCGGCGGCGCAGCCGTCCGCCTTGAACGAAATGGTAGACCGCGCGCTCAGCAACATTTAGCTATCACCTCGACTCATGGACTGTTAGCGTCCGTTAGTTTCTTCGGCTTGTTCCGCCAAGCAAGAAAAGCTAGTACTACCACTAAGGCGCCCGCAAACATAAGAAGCAAGTATCGTTCGCCGCCCGGGATTTGTGCGACCGACATGCTCAAAGAGATAATAGTCAGGACAACCGCTAACCAAGTCATTCGGAAGTAGTGAAGATTGCCCGCGCGCCTCTCGAGGATGGCCCGCCAACCGTAGATTCCAACCATAACGGTTGCCACTAAAGCAAGAAAAATTATGCATTTTACTGGCCAGCTATCCGGCACTACAGCTGCCATGCCTAGCAACCAAATAGCAACTATACCAGTGAATTCGATCCAATCTTTCATGTGTGATCCTGCTCTAAGTTTCCGATATGTGATGGAGTGCCTTGCGCGGTATAACGCTGGAGCTAAGCGGCGGCGAAGCCGTCCGCCTTGAACGACTTGTTAGAGGTAAGCGACGTGCGCATGCGTGAGCTTCTCGCGAGTGGCGGGGAAGCGCTAGTTGGGAGCGGCATGGTTGCGGTTCGTAGACACCTCCGTGTAGAGAGTTCGGAGACGAGGCTCAACGACCGAGGCGAACGTGTTCGTGAGGTCATTTCTTCCAAATATCGATACCGTGTAAATCAAACGATTGTTGTGGCTCAATTGGTTGAACATCACATCATCGATCGTAACGTTGAGGTAGATCTTAGTGGGCGAACCTTTCTCCGCCTGAAGGGCTACGCAGGGGAATCGCTTCTTGTGTTTCGCGATATTGGCTGTTACGCGGATATCCAAGACATCGTTGAAACATGAAGGATATGAGGTGGAAAAGTTGTTCGCGATTAAGAATGCATGGATCTGGCCCAGCGCCAGCACATAATTCTTTTGCTCGGCCACGAATTCTCTTGAGTACACACGGAAGGGCTTTAGTGCTCTAGGCGGCTCACCATTGCGCCCCGCCGCATAGTCTTCGGCACGGAAGTCATTCGAGCATCCGTACATGAGCAAAGCCACGGTGAGCGATGCGCCAGCAACCAATTTACGCATGTGTTCGCCATCCTCTAACGCTCGAATTACGCGTCGCCGCAGCCGTCCGCTTGGATGAATAGTTAGGGCTGGTGCTCGCCCTGTTTGAACTTTGCTGAGCCATGACCGACATGATTTCGCAATTTTTCATGACATTCATGGATGACTTCACCTGACTCAATGTCGGTGATTTTTTCGTGGTACTCATCGGTTCGCTTGTCGGCCGAGACAGACTTACGGACAAACTTGCCATGCCTGACAGACCACTGATGTCCGAAGAAGAACCAACCCCTCAGCTTCTGCTTGCTCCGAAATGCATCGTTCTTGATTTTTCCACTCCATGCTTCGTGAACTAGCAGGGTCTCTTGGATGCGTTGGGTGTAGCTCCTCGTTCTAGAGCAACAATTTGGGCATGCCCGACGCCAGAAGAATCGCTCAAAAAGGCGAAAATACGGCCTGTACTGTGAGTCACACGCTGCGCAAGTTGCAGGTTCCATTGCAGGCCCTAACGCTGGAATTGAGCGGCGGCGCAGCTGTCCGCCTCTAATGATTTGTTGGGCTGCATTACCATTCGCGGATAAACCCTTCCATAGAATCAGATTTCTTCCGGTTGCATGAGCGACATAAGAGTCTGAGATTGTCTACGGTTGTGGGACCGCCTTTGGAATACGGGATGACATGGTCGAATTCAACTTCATCGTCTGGAACGTACTTGTGGCACTTTTGGCAGACGTGGTCGTCGCGCCTAACGACCTTGAACATTACGCTTCTTGGTATAGAACGACCTTGCTTACGATCCTCCACGGTTTCGGTGGCACCGCTTGACGCCCAAAAAACGGGACACACGTGACCGAATATTTTGCAGCCTATATCCCGCTCCCTGTAACCCTCAATCTCTTCCCAAGTTCCAGGCGCCAGGTGCATAAGCCGAGCGGCTTCACCGAAGACATCGTCCTTCTCAATCTTGCCTTGGGCAAATTCGCTCGCTGTTTGTTCGAACATTGAAGCTATATGGTCCGGGATTCCGTCTTCCGCAGGAAAGGGTGACAACTCCACCAGCCAGCCATAGGGGCAATATTTCAGCTCCCAGCATGGTTTGCAGGGCATGTCGTTAGGTAGACGTTTCGTCATGCCGGCTCCTATGCAGCCCAACGCTAGAATTGAGCGGCGGCAAAGCCGTCCGCCTCGAATGAGTTGTTAGGCACCAACGCCACCATCTCGTGACTCGCGTTGTTTAGCCGTAACTTGAAGTTGCTTGTTGATGCCACGAAGCTCGTTGCGGATTTCTTGAAGGGTGGTGGTGTTTGGCCCCTTGAGCGCATCAACGATCGCTTGGTTGGCACTGGTGCGCGTAGGCATACCCTTCATGTGCTCAATGCTAAGCGTGAATGTCTCATCGTGCTTTAACGCGATACCAATAGGGTTGCGAAATCTATATGACGCGATTACTGCGAAGCCACCGACAAGCTTGCTCTGGAGTCCCGAATACTGACCCCCAGTGAAGACGTACCGTTGGCCAGGCGAGACGGCAGGGAAGCCCTGCTTAGAGACAACAGCGCCCTCGCCATCTGGCTTTTCGATGCCGAAGCAGTTGATCGGAAGGGGTTCGGAAAAAGTGACTCCGATGGCAACGCCACCACCAATGTTTTCTATGACCAAGTCGATAATGGATGGAACATCGGGATTTGGCTGGTAGTAGACCAATAGTTGCGGCTGCGAACCACGAAGCAGCGACAAGTAAGCGACCCATACCGCAAGAAGTGTAGCGAGTGGGCTGATGATGTACGCGATGATTTGTGCCAATAAGGACACGACGCCCCCTCTTGTGTAATTGCCTGGTGCCTAACGCTGGAGTTAAGCGGCGGCGAAGCCGTCCGCCTTGAACGAATTGTTAGGCTTCAACTTGCGTTCGAACTGGTACGAGTTTTTTTAGGTCTACAGGGCGCTCATTGCACAACGTTTGCAGACGAATTTTGACGCCTTGAATGTTCAGTAATTCATGCCCCTCGTCTACGAAGTGTCTGATCAAAAGCTTCTCCGCAGCGTGGATAGCTGACGCAGCCTTCTGCCCAGGTTTGATTACCACCTCGCCATAAGCCAACCATCTTGCGCCATTTGCAGCCGACTTGATTCCATTCATTAGCTTCAGATTGTTTAGTTGGCCCTTCAGCCTCCCTCGTAGATCGATACCTTTGCCTACATAGAAGACTTGGAAGCTCGCACCGTGTTTACGATAGAAAATATAGACGCCCGGCGTTTTCGGGATAAGGTCGAGGTTTGGTGCGTAGGGATACGACCTTAGAGGTTGAGGCCGTTGCCACCGAAGAGACGGATTGATCATTCTGTCAGCCAATGAGGAGGTTGTTTTTGAAGCCTAACGCTAAGTAGATTCCAAATTACAGTGTAATCCTGCAACCTATTCCGACAGAACTGCACGCTTGCGCGGCAGCCAAGCTAAATAGATCAACGAATTTCCCCTTTCATGCCGCCTAACCCACCAACTAGTCTCGCCACCTCGAATCAGGCGGTAGGCAGACTAAACGCATATTTCCACTTGGCGAGCGCTGTGGCAAGCCGCGCGCGATTATCGCAACCTACCTCAGCAAAAAATCGGCGGCGGATACTGGCGCCCTGCCCTGCGTGGCTGATAACACACCGTGCTGCGATGAAAGGCTTCTTCGGTATTCGCGTCACGCCAGCCGGGCACACCGGACAGTGGCAGTGGGCGCAGCTCAAGCGGGTCGTGCAGGAGTTGGCCGGAGGCGATCAACTCGGCACAGCGGGTGCGTACGGTCGCCATATCCTGCGAAGCGTCGACCTGGAATACCAGCGCCTTGCCGACCAGCAATTGTTCGGGTGTGAGCGCCTGCTCCAACAGGGCGTGACCGAACAATTCGGCCTGGATGCGGCCGTCGAGCCAGGCTTGCCGGTGACGCCAGAACAATCCGTACCAGTCGTGCTCATCCCATAACGCCAGCAGTGCGGGGTCGCGCACGAGCACGATGACGCCGCCTTCGTCGAAGTGGGTGAGTGCGTATTGCTCGCGGGAGCGTTGTTTCGGGCCCATGCGCGCGATCTCGCTGATCTGGCGCTGGTTCAGCGCTTGCTTCAGGGCGGGATAACGCAGCCAGATCAGTGCATTCAGCAGGTCGTGCCAGTTGCCTTCGCGGGTGGCGATGTCGCCGTGTTCGGCGATGCGCTGCTCGTAGTGCAGGCCGTCAGCCAGCAGGGCCGGCGTCTGCGCTACGAAGCGCTGGCCCAGGTCGGTGGGCCGCAAACTGTTGAGCATATCGATGGACGGCCACGCCGCCGCTTCGAGCAGGGCGGCGTGTTCGTGCCACGCCGACAGCGGCGACCGGTCGAATACCAGCGGATCGACCGTGCCACGCGCGGGCGCGACGTAACGCATGCCGCATCAGATCAGCTGGAGGGCCGGGTTGGCCAACCGCGCGTGCAGATCGTGGTCGCTCGCCGACTCGACGATCACGTCGACGAACTGGCCGGGCTTCAACTGCTGGCCGTCGGCGATCAGCACCGTGCCGTCGATCTCGGGCGCATCGGCGGCGGAACGCGCCACCGCACCGTCGGCGCCGGCCTCGTCCACCAGCACTTTCATCGTGCGGCCAATCTTGCGCTGCAGCTTCGCGGCGGAGATTTCCGCCTGCACTGCCATGAACTGTTCCAACCGGTCTTCCTTCCGTTCCTCGGATACCGGATCGGGCAGCTCGTTGGCCTTGGCGCCATCGACCGGGGAATAGGTGAACGCGCCCACGCGATCGAGCTCGGCCTCTCGCAGGAAGTCGAGCAGTTCCTCGAACTCCGCATCGGTTTCACCGGGAAAGCCCACGATGAACGTGCTGCGGATGGTCAGGTCCGGCACCACCTTGCGCCAGTTGTTGATGCGCTCCAGCGTCTTGTCGATATTGCCGGGGCGCTTCATCAATTTCAGGATGCGCGGGCTGGCGTGCTGGAACGGGATGTCCAGGTACGGCAGGATTTTGCCAGCCGCCATCAGCGGCATCAGCTCATCCACGTGCGGGTACGGGTACACGTAGTGCAGCCGCGTCCACACGCCCAGTTCGGACAGGCCTTCGCACAGTTCGGTCATGCGCGTGCGGTACGCCTTGCCGCGCCATTCGCGCTCGGCGTATTTCACGTCGACGCCGTAGGCACTGGTGTCCTGCGAGATCACCAGCAGCTCCTTGACGCCGCCCTTGACCAGTTTCTCCGCCTCGATCAGCACCTCGTCGACCGGGCGCGAGACCAGGTTGCCGCGCATCGACGGAATGATGCAGAAGCTGCAGCGGTGATTGCAGCCTTCGGAAATCTTGAGGTACGCGTAATGCTTCGGCGTCAGCTTGACGCCCGTGTCAGGCACGATATCCAGGAAGCGGTTGCGCTGCGGCGGCAAAACCGCGTGCACCGCGCTCATCACGCTGGCGTAATCCTGCGGGCCACTGACCGACAACACCTCGGGATAGGCCTCGCGGATCAGGCTTTCGCGCTTGCCCAGGCAGCCGGTGACGATCACCTTGCCGTTCTCGTTGAGCGCGGTGCCGATCGAATCCAGCGACTCCTGTACGGCCGCATCGATGAAGCCGCAGGTGTTCACCACCACTG
The DNA here is from genome assembly GCA_035497595.1 of Rhizomicrobium sp. Classification (GTDB taxonomy): domain Bacteria; phylum Pseudomonadota; class Alphaproteobacteria; order Micropepsales; family Micropepsaceae; genus Rhizomicrobium. Next base: position 5,723 of record DATJDE010000163.1, read on the forward strand.
CATCGGCCGCGTTGTAGCTGGGCACGATCTCGTAACCCTCGACCTTCAGCTGAGTCAGGATGCGCTCGGAATCGACCAGCGCCTTGGGGCAGCCGAGGCTGACGAAACCGATCTTGTGGGCAGGTTGGGACATGGGCGTCGATACCGTGAAACTGTGGGGCAACAGGCCATTATACGGGAATGAGGCATGACGCCGAGGGCGGCCCCGGTGGGGTCATGCGTCGTTTCCCGTCGCGCATGCCACACCATTCCCGCCCGAGGCCTAGAATCCCTTTTTCCCCACAGGAGCCAGCCATGGGTCAGCCCATCAACATTCCCACCTCCGGCACGCAGTGCATCGGCGGTTATCTGGCGCGGCCACAAGGCCAGCCGAAGGGTGGCCTTGTGGTGATCCAGGAGATTTTCGGGGTGACCGCACATATCCGCGACATGGTCGATCGCTTCGCCGCACACGGCTATGTGGCGATCGCGCCTGCATTTTTCGACCGGCTGGAAACCGGCGTGGAGCTGAACCACGACCGCGCAGGCTATGCCCGTGGCAAGGCGCTGGTAGCCGAACTGGGGCTGGAGCGCGCGCTGGAAGATGTGGCCAGTGCTGCCGAATCGATCGCTTCGGCGGGAAAGATCGGCACCGTGGGCTATTGCTGGGGCGGCACGGTGGCCTTGCTGGCCGCGCTGCGGCTGGGCCTGCCGTCGGTGAGCTACTACGGTGCACGCAACCTGTCGTTTCTGCATGAAACACCGAAGGCACCGGTGATGTTCCACTTCGGCGAGAAGGATCCCAACATCCCGCCCGAGGCGGTTGCCAAGCACCGCGATGCCCTGCCGCAGATGGAAACCTTCACCTACCCCGGTGCCGATCACGCGTTCAACCGCGACGGCAGCTCCAGCTACCACGAAGCCAGCGCAAAGCTGGCAATGCAGCGCACGCTGGATTTCTTCGCAACACAATTGGCCGCTGCATGAGCTTCACACTCGATCCGCGGCTCGCCGCCGACACCTTCGCCGTCACCCCCTTGCCGTTGTGCGAGGTGGGCCTGATGAACGACGCGCGCTACGCCTGGCTGATCCTGGTGCCGCGTCGTGCCGGTCTGGTCG
>DATJDE010000164.1:0-1880 GCA_035497595.1 Rhizomicrobium sp.
GGCTCTGCCACGCCCTGCCCCCAGACCGGCCCCGGCCAGGCCGCATCGCCCGGGTTGCGGGCGACCACATGGAGATGAAGCTGCGGCACCATATTGCCCAAAGCGGCGGTATTGATTTTGGCGGCACCGGTCAGGGTTTTCAGCCGCCCCCCTGCGAGGGTGCATTCTTCGATCAATTGCGCGCGGTCGGATGGCGCAAGATCATGCAGTTCGCTCGCCATGCGTCGGGGCACGAGGATGAGCCAAGGATAACGCGCATCACGCATCAACAGCACATCGCAGAGCGGCCACTGCGCGATGACGGTGGTATCGGCGGCGAGGCGGGGATGAAGCTGAAAGTCGCTCATGTGAACCGGCGCGGATCGAAGGCGGCGAACTCCGGCGGCAGATGCCCCTGCAGGATGGTTTGGGCCATCACCTCGGCCAGCGCGGGCGCGAACAGGATGCCATTGCGATATTGCCCGGTGGCGGCGAACAGGTTGGCAAGGCGTGTGGGGCCGAGAATGGGCAGCCCATCGGGCGAGCCGGGGCGCAGGCCTGCCCATTGTTCGGCGATGGACCATTCGGCCAGCGCGGGGATCAGCTCCGTTGCGCGGGCGCGTAAGTGGCGAGCAGCTTCCGCGCTCAGTGCCGTGTCGAAGCCCACTTCGCTCACGGTTGCGCCAACCAGAAGCCGGTCCCGGCGCGGCACCAGATAGACCTTGTTGCCCCAGATCACGGTTGTCGGGAGCATGGCCTTTGGGCCGGACATGGCGAGCATTTCGCCCTTCACCGGAATGACGGGCGGAACCACCCCTTCCGGCAAGCCCTGAAGCCGCGCGGTCCAGGCCCCCGCAGCGATGACAAAGGCATCGGCTTCGTAAAAACCGAATTGCGAGCGGACACCGATGACCCGATCCTCCGCCACCTCGATGCTGGTGGCCGCCTCGTACCGGCGCAAGGTGCCGCCCGCACGCAGGAAGGCAACCGTGAGCGCCCGGCCCAGCGCGCGGCTATCGACCTGCGCTTCTGCCTGCGCCCAGGCGGCACAGACCGGGCTGGCGAGCATGGGCGCATGGGCGCGCGCCTGTTCGGCGCTGAGGAGCAGCAGGCCTTTTTCGGTTTGCGTGCGCTGGCGCAGGCGCTCGGCACTCGCTTCATCCGTTGCCACCAGCAATGCGCCGTTTTCCCGATAGTCGAGATCCAGCGCCGTGATGTCTTCAAGTTCCGCGGCAAAAGCTGGCCACAACCTGCGGGATTTCAGGCCAAATTCGCCTTCGATGCCGGTGATGCCTTCGCCCACGGGCGCCAACATTCCTGCTGCTGCCCAGGTGGCGCCCCTGCCCGGTTGGGCGCGTTCCAGCACCGTGACGCGCGCGCCGCCTTGCGCCAGGCGCCAACCGATGCCCAGCCCTGCCGCGCCCGCGCCGATGATGACAACTTTCATGGCAGGCGGCTTAGGCGAAAGCTGTGGGATGCGTCAAACCTCTTGCGCACCTATATTCGATAACAGGCAAAAAGGAGCAGAAAAATGGAAAAGGCCACGTTTGGCGCAGGGTGTTTCTGGGGCGTTGAGTCGTTCTTCCGCGGCGTGCCCGGCGTGATCGATGCCGTGTCTGGCTATGCCGGGGGTATCAACGACAACCCGACCTATCGGCAGGTCTGCAGCGGGCAGACCAACCATGCCGAGGTGGTGGAGGTGACCTTCGACCCGGCGAAGCTTGGGTATGACCGGCTGGTCGATCTGTTCTTCAAAATGCACAATCCCACACAGGTGAACCGTCAGGGGCCGGATTTCGGAACCCAGTATCGCACCGTGATCTTTACTCATTCACCGGCGCAGGCGGAAATTGCCAAAGCAAAAATCGCAGAACTGAATGCTTCGGGAAAATACCCGGCCC
>DATJDE010000165.1:0-2087 GCA_035497595.1 Rhizomicrobium sp.
GGTCGAGCCCAGCCGCGCCGTGCGCACCCTTGGCGCGAATACGATCGCTCAACGCATCGGCCAAAAAGGTGCCAAACAAATCCAGCCCATCGCTCATCCGCGTCAGCTTTTCGCCAAACGCCAACAACGCCGGCACATCAGGGTGGCCCGCGCCATCAATCAATTTGTCGGCTTCCCGCGCCAGCGAAACGCCCTGCCCCTCAGCCAAAATCAGCGCCGTGCCGAGTGACCCTGCCGCAAGCCGCGCCAGCGCGCCGCGCTCCTCATCGTCCAGATCCGGCAGCTTGCTTTCCAGCGCCCGCGCCATCTCATCATCGCCGAGGGGCCGCAAATTCAGCCGCTGGCAGCGCGAGCGAATGGTCGAAACCAACCGCCCCGGATTGTGCGACAAAACAAGGATCATCGCCCGTGCAGGCGGCTCCTCCAGCGTCTTGAGCAACGCATTGGCAGCCGCATCATTCATGTCATCGGCCGTGTCGATGATCGCCACACGCCAGCCGCCAGCCCCCGATGTCATGCCGAAGAAGGACGAAAGCTTGCGCACCGCCTCCACCGAAAGAACATTGGCGAGCTTACCGGTGCGCTCATTCACGCCCCGCCTCAGGATCAAAAGGCCGGGATGCGCCCCCGCGGCCACCTGCTGCGCCACCGGATCGTTGGGCGGAACCGAAAGATCTTCCGGCCCCTCCCCTGTCGCGCCAAACCGCAACATATAGCGTGCAACGCGATAGGCGAATGTGGCCTTGCCGATGCCCGATGGCCCGGCAATCAGCCACGCCTGCGGTGGCTTTCCACTGCGTATGGCGCGGGCCGTGCGCACAAGCGCCTCCCGATGGCCGACAAGGTCAAACACCTCCCGCGGGTGCGCTTGCCCCTCGATACGGTCGGATTCCGGCAGGTTTTCTGGTTCAGGACGGCGCGCCATGGCCAATCATAGGCCGAAACGGGCTTGCATTTCACGCCAGATGCGCTCGGCCACCTGGTCTTCGGAGCCGGTCGCATCCAGCAGCACGCAGCGCACCGGGTTGGCCTTGGCAATCTCCCGAAACCCCTCACGCAGGCTCTGATGAAACGTCATGTCGAATTTTTCAAACCGGTCCTCGCTGCCCCGCCGTGCTTCGGCCCGCTTCAGGCCTTCCTGCACCGGCAGATCGAGGATCAGCGTCAGATCGGGCTCCAGCCCGCCCAGAACCGCATCTTCCAGCAGCGTAATCTTCTTCGCCCGCAAGCCCCGGCCCGCGCCCTGATAGACATAGGTGGAATCGGTAAACCTGTCAGCGATCACCCATTTATGGGCTGCCAAAGCTGGCCGAATGGTGCGCGCCACATGGTCCGCCCGCGCCGCGAACATCAGCAATGCCTCGGTCATCGCGTCCCAGCGGCCGGGCTCTCCCTCCACCAGCAATTTGCGAATTTCCTCCGCCCCTGGCGAGCCGCCGGGTTCGCGAGTGAGAACCGTGGTGATGCCCTTGGACAGAAGCTGTGCAGCGAGCCGCTTGGCCTGCGTGGACTTTCCCGCCCCCTCCCCGCCTTCGAGGGTGATGAAATGGGCCTGTCCGTTCGCGGTCATTGCGCCTCTTTGCTGCCCAGAAGCAGGCTCAGCCCTTCAAGTCCGCGCGCGAAAATTCCGGCGCGTTCCACGGTCTGCGCAGCATACAGCGCAAAACTGCGGGCCGGATAGTCCGGTGCCGAAACCGTCAACACGCCGATTCGTTGTCCTTTGGCGATTGGCGCCTTCAGAGGAGAATCATAACTGACAGAAACTTTCAGCCCCTTCTTGGATTCGACCTGCATGGTGGCGTTCAGCGGTGCGCCAAGAATCATCGGCACAGTCTTCTGCGTGCCGTGCCACACCCTTGCCGTACCGACCACGGCATTTTTCTCGAACAACTTGTATTGGCGAAATTCGCGAAAGCTCATGTCGAAAATGCGCGCCGCTTCATCGCCGCGATATTGTTCGGCCCACCAGGAGCTTTTGCCCGGATACCGCAATCCGTTGAGCACAAGGATCAAGCGTTGCCCATTGCGCACCGCCGATGCGGTGACGCCATAACCGGCTGCATCGGTGTGGCCGGTCTTCAACCCAT
>DATJDE010000166.1:0-1537 GCA_035497595.1 Rhizomicrobium sp.
ACTTCGAGTCGATGAGCAATCTCGGCAAGGATTTCCGGGGTCTTCTCGCAGAGCGCTTCACCCTCACACGCCCCGAAATTGTCACCGAGCAAATTTCGAACGACGGCACACGCAAATGGCTGCTGCGCACCGGCCCCGGCATCGAGTTCGAGGCGGTCTATATTCCCGAACCGGGCAGGGGCACCTTGTGCGTTTCCAGCCAGGTCGGCTGCACACTCACTTGCCGCTTTTGCCACACCGGCACGCAAAAACTGGTGCGCAATCTCACGCCTGCTGAAATCGTCGGCCAGGTCATCATCGCCCGCGATCAACTTGACGACTGGCCCTCCACCGGCCCCGGCCGCAGCCTCACCAATGTGGTGATGATGGGCATGGGCGAGCCGCTCTATAATTTCGACAACGTCAAAACCGCATTGTCCATCGTGTCGGATGGCGATGCGCTGGCCATGTCCCGCCGCCGCATCACGCTCTCCACCGCAGGCGTGGTGCCGATGATCCCGCGCGCCGGCGAAGAAATCGGCTCCGCCCTCGCCATCTCGCTGCACGCCGTGCGCGATGAGGTGCGCGACGTGATCGTCCCCATCAATAAAAAATACCCGCTTGCAGACTTGCTCGCCGCCTGCCGCGCCTATCCGGGCCTGTCCAATGCGCGCCGCATCACCTTCGAATATGTGATGCTCAAAGGCATCAACGATTCACTGGCCGATGCGCGCGAACTGGTCAAAATCATTGGCGGCATCCCCGCCAAGATCAATCTCATCCCCTTCAACGCCTGGCCGGACGCGCCCTATGAGTGCAGCGATTGGGGCCAGATCGAAAAATTCGCCGAAATCGTCAACCGCGCCGGCTACGCCTCCCCCGTCCGCACCCCGCGCGGCCGAGACATCATGGCCGCCTGCGGCCAACTGAAAAGCGAAAGCGTCAAACAACGCGCCAAAGACCGCATGGGAGAACTCAGCTCCCAAGAACTAGCAAGAATGCCCCACTAATACCTTTTACCTCCCCCTTGTGGGGAGGTCGAAGCGCGTTTGCGCTTCGGGTGGGGGGCCGCTGCCCGCATCACACCCCTCTCTGGCCCACCCCCATCCCCCATGACAAACTGGCCTTTCCGCCATCCAAGGAAACGCCAATGTCCATCTCCCTAGAAAACAAAATCGCCCTCATCACCGGCGGCAGCCGCGGCTTGGGGCGCGAAATGGCGCTCGCCTTCGCCCGCGCTGGTGCCGACATCATCATCGCCAGCCGCAAACTAGACTCCTGCGAACAAGTCGCCCACGAAGTCGAAAAACTCGGCCGCAAAGCGCTCCCCTTCGCCGCCCATGTCGGCACATGGACCGACAACGACAAACTCGCCGAAGCCGCCTACGCCCATTTCGGCCGCGTAGATATTCTGGTCAACAATGCCGGCATGTCCCCCATGGCCCCGTCACTCACAGAAACGAGCGAATCCCTGTTCGACAAGGTGATCGACGTCAATTTCAAAGGCCCGTTCCGCCTCTCATCCCTCATCGGCGAACGCATGGTGAAAGGCGCGGGC
>DATJDE010000167.1:0-6301 GCA_035497595.1 Rhizomicrobium sp.
CGTCGTGCCTCCGCGACGATTTTATCAAGAAGAAGCCGCGCGGTTTCATAGTGGGCGGCGCCGACACGCTCATAGGCAAGCGCCTTTCGAACAATATTCCACCCCTGGTTCTCATCACCCAGCCGATAGGCGCAAGGCACGCGCATATCGGTGAAGACAAGTTGATGGAAGGCCTGCTCGCCCACAAAGCCATCGATATGGCGCACCTCGAGTCCCGGTGTATCCATCGGTACCAGAAGGATGCTGATGCCCTGACGCTTGCTTGCCTGCGGATCGGTGCGGACCAGCAGAAAACAAAAATCCGCAGTTCCCACGTGAGAGGTCCAGATCTTCGATCCGTTGACGATATAATCATCGCCATCACGCACCGCGCGCGTGCGCAACGAAGGCAAGTCCGACCCTGCATCAGGTTCCGAGAAACCCTGACACCAGAATACATCGCCCGCGGAAATCCGGCGCAAGTGATAGGCCTTCTGGTCCGGTGTGCCCGCCGCCATGATGGCCGGCCCGATCCAGTTGACGTTCATATACTGCGCGCCGCGCGGCTCACCCAAGGGCCACAGCTCTTCGCTCAGTATCGCATGCCGCCATGGAGAGGCGTCCTGCCCGCCATATTCAATCGGCCAATTCTGCGTCAGCCAGCCACGTTCGCTCAACGCCTGGCAGAATTTCGTCGCATCCGCCTTATATTTCTTCAAATCGCTTTTGTTATAGCCAGACCAGCCTGACGGAAGGGCGTTACTCAAAAACGCCCGCACAGCGTTGCGATACGTAATATCATCGCCCGACCAACTGAAATCCATACTACCCTCACAGGCGTGTGATTGTGCTGCCAATTAGCAGGCACTCACACCACCGACGCATCCTCTCACAAGAATGACACGTCAAACACCCGCGATCGATTTCATTATCGAGCACGATTTCTATAACAATGAATATGGATGAAAGGCTTACGGCACAAACACTACTGTGCCTCACAACATTGACCTCGCAGCGAAATTGAAGCTCGCCGAGATGATATTAAAGGGTGCGAAACAAACGCCGAATGCCCTGCTCTCAGTCGTACTGGAAAAGTATATTTCCGAACAAGCTGGGTGAAAACCCAGCGAAGGGATTGCGAACAGTGCCAGCCGCAAGATGCTATCATTCTGGGGTTCTCAAATCCACATTTCGGGATTGACCGACGAGAAACTGAAAGAATTTGTGCAATCCATCCTGGACGACGGATTGCGCATTCCTATGCCGCGCGGGTTCTGACCGTCCTCAATGCTGCCTTGCAGCACGCGAAGATCGCACATGAGATGATCTACACAGAATCCAAGATCCTGCGCGAACCGCGCGTTCTGACCAACTGGTTTGGCACATAGGAGGCAGATGCCCGGACAAAGCATCCCGACGGTGAAATCGATCCACTGTGGACCTGTTGCGACTATACAAACCTGGAAGCCGTCAAGATCCCGCCGGGGCGCCCGCGGGGCACAGAAAGCGTGAACCTTCCCCTGCTGAGGATCTACATCTTCCGCCACAAAATCACAGGGCAACCCATGGGGTGACGGAGGATGACATCTCGACCCAACTCAGTCACCGCCGTCCACATTTGCGGACCACTGCGAGGTATGGGGAATGGGATCCGAGCTACCAGCAAATACCGCGGCAGCGATCGACCAGTGGTTCATTGAGCTGCAGCGGTTGGTCAAAAACCTGTCGGTGTTTTCCCAGAATTATCCCAGAGGGGTCTGCGTACTGACGGAAAAATCCCGCAACCCATTGAAACACTTGGAGCGGGCGAGGCGAATCGAACGCCCGACCCTAACCTTGGCAACGTCCGACGATGACGAGGACGATCTATGGTATCGGCCGATTTGGCCGGATTTCCCGTGAGAACGGAGGTGAACAAGAGCGGAACAAACGGGTATATAAACGCAAAGTTTTCGCAAGTCGGCCCCGAGTGCCCAACTTTTCCAGCGAGCGTAAACTCATTCCGAGTGAGCGACCGCGCCGCCCCATTAATTGACAATCTTTGCCATTTTATGCCATTATGGTGAGGAGAGGTGAGCCATGGCCACGATGAATGTATCCCTGCCCGACGCCATGAAAGACTGGGTCGAAGGCCGAGCCCAGACGGGCCGCTACAGCAACGCAAGCGACTATGTGCGCGATCTGATCCGGCGAGATCAGGAGCGCGACGAGAAAATCGCTGCCCTGCAAAGGTTGATCGATGAGGGTGAGATGAGCGGCGCGAGCCCGCTATCCGCCACGGAAATCCGGGCGAAGGCACGCCGTCGCGCGGGCGTGGACGAGCGTGGCCTATAGGTTCAGCGGCAAGGCTGCGGAAGACCTCGAAAATCTCTATGTCTTCGGGGCCGAAGCGTTCGGCATTGCCCAGGCCGAGCGGTATTTCGCCGGACTGATCGAGGCGGTGGAATTTCTGGCCGCCTTTCCCACGGCGGCGCGAGCGCGACCCGAACTCGGACCCGCCACCCGCGCACACGCCTACAAATCCCACATGATTTTCTATCGCCCGGACGGCAGCGATATTTTCGTGCAGCGCATCCGTCACGGTAGCGAAGACTGGTCCAGCGGCAGCTCCGCACCGGAGTCGCATGGCGACGAATGACAGCCCTCCTATTCGCACTTCCCTTGGAGTAGGCGACCAGCAGGGCCTCGGGCGATCACGGTCGCCGTGCGGAGCGCGCTGAAGGCGGAGATCAATCGCACAGGCGTCAACAGCGCTTAGTTGCTCAACAACGCCGCCGACCGACCGGAAGGCCTGACGGTCAGGACCGTCAACCGCTGGATTGCCGGGTCTGCGAGATGGGCAAAGCCCGGCGACCTTGAGTACACGCTTGCGACACAAGTCTTTGAAAGCAAATGGTGCCCCGGCAGAATTCGAAGCCGCTCGCAAGCCGTTGATGTAACACAAATTTGCGCTCTAAGCATTTAATAATACCAACAAAAGTACCAACAACCGTCGATCAGGTTAAACAAAAATGGTCGCGATTGTTCGCCTGGGTTCGCGTTGCATCAGAACGCGGCGTTGGCAAACGCCTATCCGCTCAACGCGGCGTCGAAAAAGGGAGGCGGTTGTGCGGAAATCATATGCCGTCTCCCTACTGTGAGGCCCCATACGATAAATTGCGTAGAGCATCGTATTTTCTGAAATGACACCCGTTTTTGTTGGCATGGACACTGTGCGGTGGGTCGGAACACTCCTTCAAATAATGCACTGACGATCGCTCAGCGCTCTCTTTTATCATCCGAGGAATTCGTTTCAGCGCGCCGCCGCGCGGAAAGATGAGCAACCGGCAAGTGCCAGCCGCGTCTGATCGCCATGTAACGAAGGCCGAAGCACAAAGTCCCTCCGGCCAGAGCTGAAACGCCGTAGGAAAGACCGAGCATATGGCCGACAACAACGATCGACGCGCCGGCCAGTGCTGCGACGGCGTATAGATCGGAACGCAGCACCTGCGGAATCTCCGCGAGGAGAACGTCGCGCGTCATGCCGCCTCCGATGCCGGTCAACATGCCCAGAAGTGCCGACATAACCGGACTCAATCCGAACTCGATCGCCTTTTGTGCACCCGCAACTGCAAAGAACGACAGTCCCACGGCGTCGAACAGAAGCACGGGACTGCGCAGCCTATCGACGCCTGCATATGAGAAGAAGGTGATGAGCCCGGCTAAGACCGAAACCAGCAAATATCGACCATCCGTCAGGGCCGCGGGTGGCACCGCGCCAATCAGTAAGTCGCGGCCGATCCCGCCAAAATTTCCTGCCACGAAGGACAGGACAAGGATACCGAAAATATCGAGTCGGCGATTAACCGCGGCAATCGCCCCGCTAATCGCGAAGACGAAGGTGCCCCCCAAGTCAAGAATATGCACGAACGTTTCAATGGTGATCATGACGGCTCCGCCCGCGAAAACTTAACGTGTTAAGTCGAAAGCATGAAATGGCACCGGGACAAATCCGAAGTATGAGCTGCCACGGCGTCGCGTATTTCCGCACAATGCTCTTCCACGGTAGCCTTTGACCCAAAAGGCGTCAGGTCGCGCCAAGCCATGCCAGCGCGCCGACAACCAGCGCCTCGACGCCTGTTTCTAAGGTTGGATGCAGGACCGGCGCGAATTGTGGGCTGTGATTGACCGGGAGTTCATTCAGCTTACCCGCCGCCTTCGCCTTGGCGTAGCTCTGAGGATCATTGCCGCCCACGAACCAAAACACCGAAGGCACTTGCCATGCGGTGCCGAAACAGCCGAAATCCTCACTGGCCGGAGCAGGTCCCGTGTGCTTCACCCGATCGGCGGAAAAATGGCCGCGAAATGCCTCGGCTATACGGTTGCTCGCGGCCTCGTCATTCACATTCAACGGGTAGCGGTCGAGTGGTGTAATCTCCGGCTTGCGCGGGGCGCCCGAGGCTTCGGCCTCGGCATTGACGATCCGCTCGATCGCCGCAAGCACATGCTTGCGCACACCTGCATCGAACGTCCGTATATTGAGCTTGATGATGGCATCATCGGGAATGACATTCTCCTTTGTGCCGGCCTGCAACATGCCGACCGTGACCACCGCCGCGTCGTTCGCGGCAACCTCGCGGGACACAATGGTCTGGAGTCGCAGGACCACAGATGCCGCCATGACGACGGGATCAATGCTGGCCTGTGGCATTGAACCGTGCGCACCACGTCCGAACAGACGAATTTGCAAACTGTCCGCCGCGGAGGTGATCGGTCCGGCGCTTCCGGCGACGGTGCCGGCGGGGCCAACCATGACGTGCTGGCCAAGCACGACATCGGGTTTGGGAAAGCGTTTGAGCAGGCTGTCGTCGATCATGGCCTGGGCACCCTGCGCGGTTTCTTCACCCGGCTGAAAAACGGCCATTAATGTGCCCTTCCAGGCGTCGCGCGCCTGCGCCAGCAGCGTAGCTGCACCGACCAGCCACGCGACATGCATGTCATGGCCGCACATATGTCCTACTGGCACGGTTATCCCTTCAGCGTTCGTCGCTGTGATCTTACTGGCATAGGCAAGGCCGGTGTTCTCGGCGATCGGCAGCGCATCCATGTCGGCACGCAGCATCACTGTCGGCCCTTCGCCATTGCGGAGCAGCCCCACTACACCCGTCTTGCCCACTCCGGTCGTCACCTCGTAACCAGCTTTAATGAGCCCGTCGGCGGCGATGTCCGCCGTTCGCGTCTCTTGCATCGACAGTTCGGGATGGGCGTGAATGTCCTTATAAAGCGGTTCAAGGTCGGGTAGCAGCTTGCCCAGGTTCGTCAGGACAACGGATGCGCTATTGAGGGAGGTATGCTCAGCCATGACGATCTCCTTCTGATGCTTACCGGTGGCTAGTATCCGACTGTGAAGCGTCGGCGGCTGTGTGCATGCTGTTCAAGTTCATCGACCATCGCGATCGCAAAATCTTCCATCGAAATGTAGCTCTTACCCTGAGCATAACGGAGCAATTGGTCGCCGCCGAGCCGAAAGTGTCCCGTGCGCTCACCGGGTGCGAAGTCTGCGGAGGGTGAAAGGAAGGTCCAGTCGAGATCAGACCCCTCCTTAAGTCTTTCGAGAAAACGCGCGCCAGCCTTAGCTTCGGCCTTGAACGCCTCGGGAAATCCGTCCGTATCTATCAACATCTTGCCTGATGCGACCTCAAGGCTGCCGGCTCCGCCCACAACGAGAAGTCTTTTGACACCCGCTGTTTTCACGGCAGCTATCAAGGCGTTTGCATCCGAGGTAACGAACCGCGCGGCGCTGATCACGGCGTCGTGACCCACGAGGTGTGGCGCAAGAGAGCCCGGATCCGTCGCGTCGGCCTGCAGGATCGTAACACCGGGACGGACATCGGTCGGGACGTGCAGAGCAATTCCGGTAACAGCGTAGCCACGCAACAGAAGCTCGGCCGCCACCCGTGATCCCACACGTCCCGTGACACCAATAAGTGCGATTTTCATGCTCAGACTCCTACGGTGATCGTGGTCGACCAAATTACAATAGTGCCATATTGAACCCCAACCTTACGCTTGAGACGGCAGGAGGATAGTCACCCAACCGGGTGAGTTTGTGCGCAAGCAGGACTGTGTCCGGACTATTTTCCGGTATGGGCGGCCGATCAGCTTGTGTGCGTATGGACTCGAAATGCGATCGCCACGACGGCACCGGCCAGTGCGCCGAGATCGATAGTATCGCCTTTGGCTTTGGCATCTCCTCGCCCATCCGCCGCCACGTCTCGGTGTAGCCGTTATGCATGATAGCATTCATCGGATTGCCGTGGCCGAAAAAGACTGCGGGAAGCAT